>JAFDJI010000083.1 GCA_019307545.1 Deltaproteobacteria bacterium
CCGCACCGACCTGCACATCGTCGATGGGGAGTTGGAAGAGCCGGTGCTGCCCCTGGTCCCGGGGCACCAGGTGGTGGGCGTGGTCGACCGGGTGGGCTCGGGAGTGAAAGACCTCGCCGAGGGGGAGCGCGTGGGCGTTCCATGGCTCGGGTACACCTGCGGGGGGTGTCGGTACTGCCGGTCGGGAGAGGAGAACCTGTGCGATGAGGCGCGGTTCACCGGGTACCACATCGACGGAGGGTACGCGGAGTACTGCGTGGCGGACGCGCGCTATGCGTTTCCCATCCCCGAGGGCATCCCCGATTTCCAGGCCGCCCCGCTGCTGTGCGCCGGTCTCATCGGGTACCGTGCCTTGCGCATGGCAGGGGATGCGGAGCGGGTGGGGTTCTACGGGTTCGGGGCCGCAGCCCACATCCTGTGCCAGGTGGCCGTATGGCAGGGTCGGAAGGTGTATGCCTTCACCCGGCCCGGGGACGAGGAGGGCGAACGGTTCGCGCTGCGACTCGGGGCAACCTGGGCGGGTTCCTCGGAGACGATGCCACCCGAGCCGCTCGATGCGGCGGTGCTGTTCGCTCCGGTCGGCGCGCTGGTCCCCCAGAGCCTCCGCGCCTGCCGCAAGGGCGGGGTGGTGGTGTGCGCGGGCATCCACATGAGTGACATCCCCAGCTTCCCGTACCGGATCTTGTGGGAGGAGCGTGTCATCCGCTCGGTGGCGAACCTCACCCGCCAGGATGGGATGGAGTTCCTCGCCCTGGCACCCCAGGTGCCCGTGCGCACCGAGGTGCACGTCTATCCCTTGGGGCAGGCCAACGAGGCCTTGGAAGATCTGCGCAGGGGCGCCTTCAAGGGTGCCGCGGTCCTCGACCCGACCGCTTGTTAGGCGATAGCCGGGCTGACCGTGCGCAGCAGGGCCCCCGCCGGGGTGAGTTGGCCGCCAAAGGCCGCGAAGAGCGCCTCGCGCACCAACTCGCTCGCTTGTGTTTCCTGTCCGAGGTCCAATAGGACGCGGGCGTAGGAAAGGGCCTCCTCCACCGTGACATCCGCCTCGAACAGGCTGACCGTGGCGCCGATCGCCCCGCCGCTGGCAGCGAGCAGGGAAACCCCGTCGTCACCCGTGGTCAGCAGGTCGAACAGTGTATGAAACCAACTCGTGAACCCCATGACCCGTCCCCTGTCCCCACGTTCCGACTGGGCATTCAGAATAGTATCCTGGATTCTGACCAGTCGTCCAGAATTGATTTAGGGATCGACGAAACCGACCCTTCATGGCGAAGATCCGGGCATATATCGCAGATCGGGGGAGGCAATCGAGCCGTTAGCCGTCGTGCCGCTAGGGACAGTCGGAGGGCTCCAGAGCGACGCTACCCACCGCGGTGCCGATGCGCGTCACCGTGAGGGTGTGGCACGCCTCACCCTCCTTCGAGGTCCACATCCAGGCCTCGCCCTCGGTGGAGTCCGGCTTGCCGAGGGTCTCGTTCAGGGCGGCCTCCGCCACGTCCCAGGGCTGGAACCCATGCACCGAGAGCTGCGCCTGTTCGAGTATCTCCAGGGTCCGCCCGGCCTGCTCGGTGTCGCCCCCGCAGCCCAACAACCCAACGACGGCCACCGTTGTCGCTATCCAGTGCATTTGTGCCTCTCTCGCGAAAGGGTCTGGTGAAAGCCTCTCATTGGAGGGCCGGGAGACGCAAGGTGAACCGCGCCCCACCCTCCACGCCCTCCGTGCACTTGACCGTACCCTTGTGCATCCGGGCGATCTCCCTGACCTGTGCCAGGCCCAGGCCATGTCCACCAGAACGGCCGCGGTTGGGTCCCTCGACCCGCACGAACCGCTCGAAGATGGCCTCGCGTATGTCCTCTGGCACACCAATGCCGTTGTCGGTGACCTCGATGACCACCTGCTTGCCCTCCTGTTCGAGGGTGAGCCACACGTGGCCGTCCTCGCCGGACTCCTCGCGGTACTTCAGGGCGTTGTCCAGCAGGCACCCGACCGCATCCCGGACCGACTCCTGGTCGCCCAGGATCTCGGCCGTGGGGTGCAGGTCGGCGGACAGGGTCACGCCCGCGCTCTGCATGCGCGGCCCCCACTGGTCGATCGCCTCCAGAAGTGCCTCCTCCGGGTCGAACGCCTTGGGGTTCGGTAGCGCACGTCGCCGCCCAACCGCCAGGATCTCGTCCACCCTGGTGGTCAGCCGGTCGGCCTCGTTCATGATCCGACCGGCCATCGTCTTCAGGTGTCCCTCGTCGCGATAGATCCCGGACTCCAGGTTCTCGGCCATCACCCGAATTCCGGCCAGGGGGGTCTTCAACTCGTGGGTCACCCGGGTCGTGAACTCCCGTTGCCGGACCATGAGCTCGTACTGGCGGCTGGTGGCCCGGATCTGGGCGATGAGCCCTGCCATCCCGACCAGCACGAATACCACCGTCACCAGGAGCGGCGTGATCCACTGGTTGCCGTAGCGGCGGACCTCGGCGTCGATCGCCTCTGGCATCAGGGCAACCCGCAGGTGCGTGAGGGTGCGAGAGAAGGGCACTTCGAAGGCGATCTCTCCGCCGGCCCTCGGGCCCGCGACCCGGTCCCCATTGGCGTCGTTGATCACCAGGTACTCTCGAAGCCGCGGGATTCGGATGAGGAAGTGGGCGAGGAGCACCGGCTGGTCCAGGACCACGGCCACCCCGACCTCCCGCTCTGGCACCAGGTTGTAGTACAGGATGAAGGGGGTCTGGCTGTACTGGTCGTACACGAGGCGTGGCTCGCTCGCCCTGTCGGATGCGCGGGGAAGGATGCGGTCCTCCACCTCCCTCCAGGCACGCGCCCGGCGTTCGGCGCGGGAGAGGAGGCTCTGCATGGCTGCTGCGTCATCCGCACGACCGTGGGCCTGCAACTCCGCGATGATCGGCCAGCGAACGTAGGGCAGAAGCCCATCGGCTTGTGGCGCGTTGAGCGCGGTGATCTGGACGCCGGTCCCGTAGAGCAGATCGAGCGCTTCGTCCATTCGGCCCATCGCGAGCAGGATCTGGGCGCGCTGGGTGCGGTGTCCGACCATGCGGAACGGTGGGATCCCCTGGGCGATTCCCCTGGAGATGGGCAGGTTGCCGGGGAGGCGAGCGCTATCCAGGGCCGCCAGGGCTTCAGCCTCGCGTCCCTCCCGGTGCAACAGGGCCGCCGCCTCGGTGCTGGCCACGAGGCGAACCGGGAGGGGCTCGTTGGTGCAGCCCTCGACATACAGGCTCGCCATCATCACCGCATCGGCCTCCGAGAGGAGCGACAGGGCGCGGGCACGACCCAGGCAGGGATGGAGCAGGATGCGACGCGTGTCTTCGGTGGCCGGGCGAGAGGGGAAGATCAAGGTCCCGCGAGCCGCACGTGGCTGGTTCTTTGCCGGGGTCACGGGCGGCGGAACCCACAGGTAGAGGCTGTCAAACCAGGGGTCCTGCCTGCGGATCGCCCGTTGGTACTCGGCCGCCGTGGTCGGATCCACAGCGGCGGTCTCCATCCACCGGTCCAACTGGGCCACCAACTCGGACTCCCAGGTCTCCACCATCTCCCGCACCTGGGTCTCGAGCTGATCCCTCATCTGGGCCTGGAGCTCGCCACGCAGGCTCAGGATGCGACTGATGGAGATCGCGGCGAGCACGATCAGCGCGACCATGAGCATCCACAGGAAGGGTCGCTGTTTGATGGATTGCGCTCTCAGCATCGCCGCTACCGTATCTCGCACCGGCCGGCTCGCGCCGGGTGGAGGCTACTCACGTTTGTCACCGCTCCTGGTGGAGCGCCTCCAGCGCGATGGCGCGAATGGATTCCACCCGATCGGTGGAGGCGCGCACCAGCGCCTGACGAGCCAGCTTCTTCGCCATGGGGCTCAAGGGTATGTCGCGCAGTGGCGGGTCGAGCATCCGTGCGAGTGCGTCCGTGGCGATCGCGCGGTCGGACGCCGAGGGGTGGGTGCCGCGATCGGCGAGCACACTCACGGTGAGGTGTCCGCCCTTGCGGATCAGCACCTCCAACAACTCGGCTTCGGCCCCTGGAGAGACGTACAGGTCGGGTCGGCCCAGCATGCCCAGCAACAGGCGTTCGGGGTCGATCCCGTATCGGTCGAGGGTGCTGTGGGCTTCCTGATCTCCCTGGGACGCCAGGAGCCCATACTGGCGGATCGCGCCGCGCGGCTCCCCCAGGTCCTCCCATGCGGTCGCCTCGAGGCGCCGAGCGCGCGGGCTCGGGTCGCCGGCGAGCACTGCCAGGGCGAGGGCGGGCCTTCCTTCCGCCAGCAGGGCCTCTGGGTCCCCCTTCGCGCGCTGCTCGGGAGGACGCACCAACACGAGGGGGCCGGGGCCCAGGATGCGCTCGGCATAGGCCGCACACTCGGCCTCGTCGCGACCGAGGCCAAGTGCTTGGAGTGTCACCGTTGGCTCCGCCAGGTCTGCCCAATCGGGGATCGTGCGCGCGAAGGACTCGCGTTGGGCGGAGCGTTGCCGCGCCCGGATGCTGAAGATCGCGGCGACTGCCGCGGTACGCACTTCGTCCCGCTCGTGCTCCGCCAGGTTCCGGAGCAGGCTGATCTCCTGGCGGGTGCCCTGTTCTCCGAGGACCTGGATCGCGGTGATGGCGGCGGGGTCCACCGGTACCGCCCCGGCCGGATACCGCGAGAGGAGGGTGGCGGCATCGTTCGGATCGTACCGGGGTCCAGCCCAGGCCACCCCACTGGTGGAGAGGATCGCCGATATCAGGAGCAAGGCCAGGTGCTTCGTTTGCATGACCCCTTCAACTACATGGTAACGGAACCCCGGCCGACCTGTTGACGAATGGCGAAGGATGGGGCAGGGACGTAGCGAGGAGAGAGCACATGAGTTGGCGCGGTGAAGCTTCCCTGGTGGCTGTAGCGGTGTTTCTCGCGGGGGGGTGCGGTGGGTCCGGCGAGCCGGCGGGTGACGAGCGCTCGGAGGCGGTGCCAGCCCCAGCACCTTCAGAACCGGCGGAGCCGTCCAAGCTGGGCGAGGGTCCCCATCCGGCGCTCCTGGTCTCCCAGGCGCACTTCGTACTGGAGGGGGGTGCGCCCATCCCCCAGCCGGGCAAGGTGGTTATCCTGCGCACCAACGGGAAGACCTGGGAAGAGGAGGTCATCCTCGACGAGGGCTCGAACGTGGTCCACAAGGCCTTGCCGTGGCGTGGGGGCCTCCTCACCATCGGTGGCACCCGTGCTCGGGTCGTCCACTGGACGCGTGGGCCGGCGGGAGGATGGACGCCCCAGATCCTACTGGAGCGCTCCTGGGGGGGTGGCTTCGACCGGTTCCGGGACGTGGAGATCGGCGACGCGGATGGAGATGGAGACGACGAGATCGTGCTCGCCACCCACGACCAGGGCGTGGTGGTGGTGGGCGACGAGGTGGATGGCACCTGGACCTTCACCGAGATGGACCAGACGCCCGACACCTTCGTCCACGAGATCGAGATCGGTGACGTGGATGGCGATGGGCGCCCCGAGTTCTACGCCACCCCGTCCGACCGGAACCTGGCGAGCCTGGTGTCCCAGCCCGGCTCGGTGGTTCGCTACGACTGGGATGCCGAGTCGAAGAGCTGGAAACGCAGCGCCGTGGCCGACTGGGAGGAGTCCCACGCCAAGGAGATCCTGGTCACCGACCTCGGGACGGGGCACGACCACCTGTACGCGGTGCGCGAGGGGCACACCGAGAAGACTGGCGGAGCGGTGAAGGTCGTGGACCCGGTGCGCATCGTGCGCTTGGAGCCCACTGCTGACGGTTCGTGGAGCCAGACCCTGGTGGCGACCCTGGAGGACCAGCAGTGCCGGGTCCTGGTGGCGGGTGACGTGGACGGAGACGGTACCGTGGAGTTGATCGCCGCTGGCATGCGGAGCGGGGTGTGGCTGCTGGAGCCGGCGACAGACGGGTCCTTCACCAAGACGCTCATCGACGCCAACTCCTCCGGCTTCGAGCATGCCACCCACGTTGCGGACCTGGACGGCGATGGAACGCCGGAGATCTACGTGGCCGCGGACGACCAGAAGAAGGTCCGCCGATACACGTGGAACGGCAGTGCGTTCGACAAAACGGACATCGCCGATACCCCGGCGCGCCACATCACCTGGAATGTTCAGCACGGCACCTTTTAGGCGTTGGTGACGCCGGGCTCGTCGGCGGAGGCACTCCGCCGGTGCCCGGCTTCGCATCGCCGTGGACGGGAACCGTCAGCGGGACGGATCCAGCACCGGGAGTTGTGGATGGATGTGGGGGACCTGGCCATAATCTCGGTGGAGGAGGGCCAGGAGTGTTTGTGCTGGGACATTTGCTGATGCTGATCATCGGGTGTCCGGGGCCTGCCGATGCGCCGGAGACGCCAGAGCCCTACGCTTGGCACTGGGTGCAGGCGGACGGACGCATGGTGGTGCACCGGGGGGTGAACCTGAACAACCATGCCAAGCGCCGCCCGGAGCACCACCATGGGCTGGACCCCACCGAGTTGGCCCTGCTCCCCGCAAACGGCATCACCCTGGTCCGCTTCCTCGTGTTTTGGGAGGCGATGGAGCCGGAGGAGGGGATCTACGACGAGACCTACCTCGCCCAGGTTCGCGCCGACTTGCTCGAGGTGGAGGCGCTCGGTCTGGAGGTGATCGTCGACGTGCACCAGGACGTGTACGGGGAGGGTTTCGGATTCACTGGCTTCCCCACCTGGACCTGTTCCCAGGAGGCCTATGACGCCTTCGTACGCAGCGAGGGGTACTGGTTCCTCAACTACAGCGATCCGAACGTCGTGGGCTGCTTCGACGCCTTTTGGGCGTCGGCAGACCTCCAGGACGCCTACGCCGCCATGACGGCGCGGCTGGTGGCCGAGGTGGTCGACATCCCCGCCGTGGTGGGCCTGGACGTGATGAACGAGCCCTTCTGGGGAAGCCTGGATGCCATCGAGCACGACGAGGTCGCGCTGCCTGCCTTCTACGCCCGGGTGGTGGAGGCGGTGCGCGCCGAAGCGCCGACCTTGCGGATCTTCCTGGAGCCATCACTCGCCGCCAGCATCACCGCCGAGTCGCGGCTCGACCTGTCCGGGTTGGCGGGGCCCTTGGGCTTCGCCCCGCACTTCTACCCGCCCTACGCCGAGTTGGGCACAGGGTGGGACGGCACCTTCGCTGCCGAGGCGGGCGCCCTGGGAGGCCTGTCGGCCCACGCCCGCACCCAGGGCGTGCCGCTATTCCTCGGTGAGTTCGGGATCTTCTCCGCGATTGGCAACGAGGATGGGTACGTTCGCGAGGTGCGGGCCGCGGTGGAGACCGACGGGGGGAGCGTCGCCTACTGGTCCTTCGACCATGGCAGCAACCTGCTCACCCAGGAGGGCGAAGCGGGGTGGCTGCTGCCAGTGTTCGGAGAGATCTGGCCTCATCGAATCCCCGGTCGGTTGGAGGGCCTCGAGGACCAAGCGGTCCGTTTCACCCTGTACGGGGAGGGGGAGGTGGAGTGGATGGCGCCCTTCGCGACGGGGTGCGCTGCAGAGGCCGAGGGCGCCGAGGTGGTGGCCACGGTCCGGGACGGGACCCGGGTCCAGGTGGGGGTGGTGGGCGACGGGCTCGTCCGTCTCGCCTTGCGCTGCGATTAGTCTCTGGAGGCGCGCTCAGGTCCGGTTCATGCGGTAGCGGCCGAGCTTCGACTCCTTGAGGGGGGCTTCCTCGATTCGGGTCACCAACGCGTTCACCCCCTCCCGCCCCTCTACCAGGGCGGCCGGACCGCCGCCGCGGACCCGAGATGCCGTGCCCGGGTCACCGTCATCATGCTCCGACACCCCGACGAGGGCGCCACCCGCAGCGAGGTTGACCGAGGTGACCATCCCGCTGGTATCTTCGCTTGTCTTGCGGCGGCTCCCGCCCGCCCACTGCAGCTTCACCGCTCACCCCGTCTGGGTGAAGATAGCACCCGCACCTGCGGACCGCTGGAGGACGTCAGTGTCCACCCCCAACTACATCACCCCGAATGGCGGGGAACGACTCAGGCGGGAGATGGAATGGCTCCAGCGGGAGGAGCGGCCCCATGTGGTGAGGGAGGTGACCGAGGCCGCCGCACAGGGCGACCGGTCCGAGAATGCGGAGTACATCTACGGAAAGAAGCGCCTGCGGGCCATCGACAAGCGCATGCGTTTCCTCATGGGACGCCTGGGCAACGTCATCGTCGTCGATCCGGCCGAGCAGGACGGGATCCGGGTGCTGTTCGGGGCCACGGTGGTGATCGCCAACGAAGAGGGCGAGGAGAGGAGTTGGCGTATCTACGGCGAGGACGAAGTGGACGTGGACCGCGGCATCCTCTCCTGGAAGTCGCCCCTGGGGCGCGCCCTGCTCGGGAAGGAGGAGGGAGACGAGGTGACCTACCGCGCCCCCGGGGGTATGCACGCGGTGGAGATCGTAGCCGTTCGCTACGAGGCCCAGGAGCCGCTCGGCGAGCTGACGTTCGGGACCTAGCGCGGATGGCCGCCTGGTCCCTTGAGTTGGAGGTCAGCGGACGCGCGCGTAGCGACCGGTCATGACGGTGTCGCTCCCGGCGCGTACCCGGATCAGCCGGGCCTCCACGTCCATCGTCTGCCCTGGCTGGATGCGGTCGGCGATCTGCCCGTCCAAGGCAACCTCCAGCACCCCGCCATCGCACGCCAGCCGGTAGGTCCGTGGGTCCGCGCCGCGGAACAGGGTCTGCCAGGCCTCCTCGCCCGGGTCCACCCTCAAATTCCCCTCCAGGTGTAGCGGGGTCTCCTGGATGCTCACCCGAGGCCGGTTGCCCACCCGGACCACGCGTACCCTGGATTGGGGGCTCGATTCGGCGGGGACGTCGGTCGGCTCGGCTACGCGTAGCTCGGGGCGCGGGGTCTCGTCGGCGTCGTCCGGAGCCCCATCGTCCTTCCCGCCGTCCAGGACCGTCACCTGGGGCTTCGCCGGTTCCCCGCCCCCTTTCGGTGTAGACAGGTCGCCGAGCGTGGCCCTGAGCGCCTCGCGGACCCCGTCACCGATCATGTCGCCCAACTTCCCGTCCCCAAGCTCGAGGGCCGCGAAGGCCTCGTCGACCTGCGCCATCAGCTCTTCGAAGAGGTCGTCGTCGTCGTCTGGCGGTCGAGGCATGGTCACATCCGTACGCTGATCACGGGGCCGTGCATGAACACCTGCGTGGCGGAGTAGGCCTTCCAGGTCCAGAGCCAGCCCACCTGGAAGTGGAACTGCCCGAAGTAGAACACCGAAAGCCCCATCTCCATCTCGTGGAAGGGCCCGAGGTCTGCGATGCGGGAGGTGCTAGAGCCGAGGGGCGTGATCATCCACGCTGGGGTGATGTTGGCGATTACCCAGAGCTCCCGGAGCGGTTTGATCGTCCCGCGGAGGTCCCATCCAAGACCCGAGTAGGCGGGCAGGGTGTAGTCGCTGCCGCTGTAGAGGTTGATGAAGAAGTCTGGGCCCGTGGTGACGCGGAACAGGTCGTCGTCGAACCCGAAGAAGCTCCCCACCCGACCGTCGAGGCCCAGCCCCCCATGGGTGATGCTGTAGGTGATGGTGCCCGCGAGCCGCGAATAGCCGTACCAGTGGGGTCCGTCGCGATAGCGATAGCGGAGTCCCCCCGAGACGCCGCCGACCAGTTGAACGGTGACCGGGAATGAGCTTCCCTGCACCGGAAACAGCGAGCGCAGCTCCGAGACCGGTTCCCAGTACGGCTCGACCTTCCACGGCGGCTCGGACATGGGCCGCGGACCGGACTCGGACAGGGCACGGTTCCCCTCGTCGGGGTCCTGTGCGAAGCCAGGTGGTGTCAGCAGCAGTGCCAGTGCGAGCGCGACGGTCATAGCATCCTCGGTACGCCGTGCATGGATGGCACTGTATCCTGTCGGGTCGCGCGCCAGCGTACTAAACTGGGGTCCCCGCTGCATGGGTGAAGGGTTGAGCGACGCGGCACCACCGCTCGAACAAGGTCGCTACAGGCTGATCGACGTGCTCGGTGAAGGCGGCATGGCCGTGGTCTACCGCGCCTGGGATAGCCGTCTCGAGGTCTGGCGCGCCATCAAGGTCCTCAACGCTCAGCTCACCAACCGCACCAGCATCCGCATCCGCTTCGAGAACGAGGCGCGGACGATGGCGAAGCTTCACCACCGCAACATCGTCACCATCCACGACGTGGGACGGGACCAACAGCGGGTGTTCATGGTGATGGAGATGGTGGAGGGGGGCAGCCTGGTGGACTGGGTGGAGGCCAACGGCCCCATGCCGCCGCGCATGGCCATCGACGTGATGAAGGCAGTGCTGGTCGCGCTCCAGGCCGCCCATAGCGCCAGCGTCATCCACCGGGACATCAAGCCCCACAACATCCTCATCGGCCGCGACGGGACCCCCAAGGTGACCGACTTCGGGATCGCGCGGCTGGCCGACACCGACCACTCCTTCACCAAGACCGGCGCCATGATGGGGACCTGGACCTACATGGCTCCGGAGCAGCGGACCAGCGCCCGCCGGGTGGACGGTCGCGCCGACGTGTATGCGGCTGCAGCCACCCTGTACGCCCTGGTGACGGCGAAGGAGCCTTTCGACCTGTACACCACCGAGCTCCACGACGAGCTGTTCGCGGGCATTCCCGTGGACGTCGCCGAGGTCATCAAGACCGGCACCCGCTACCGGCCGAACGACCGGTACGCGAGCGCCGACGCCTTCCGGGAGGCCCTGGGGACGCTGGAGGGTGAGTACCCGGCCATTCCCGCGGGGACGCCAGCGCTGGTGGTCCACGCCCTGAGTCGCGGCACCTCGGCTCCGCCACCTCCGCCCTTGGAGGAGGAAGACCTCCCGGCTCAATCCGACCCCACCTTCTTCATCGGGGAGACCCGTGCGGGCACCCTCGGCGTCGGGGCGCTCCAAGAGGTCGCTGCCGAGGCTTCCGTGGCTCCTGGAGCATCGGTGGACATAGGGACTTCGGTCGTCCCCGAGCCGTCGATCCCCTCCGACGGCACCCTGTCTGGAGAAACGGACAGCGACGTGGTGTCCCTCCCGTCGCCGGTGTTGCGCACCCCCGAGACGAGCATCACCGAGACGACCGGAACCATGCCTCACCGCCGTGCTGGGTGGGCACCGTGGGTCCTGGTGGGCGTGCTCTCGGTGGCATTGCTACTCTCGGCGGTCACGCTCGGGGGTGTGGGGGTTGCGCTGTTCGCGGGGGACCAGGTGTTCTGGGGGTCCGCGGCGCCGGAACCCGCTCTGACCGATGGCGATGCCGAGCTGGTGCCGGAACCCTCCGAAGAGGTGGCGGAGCCTTCTGACGAGGTGGCGGAACCCTCCACCGAGCCCGCCGAGGGTCCCGAGGAGACCCCCGGAACCGCCGATGAGGAAGTGGTCCCAATGGAGGAGGTCGCTCCGGCCGAGGCCGCCCCGCCGCCGGTTGCCCCAAGGCCAACGCCCGTGGTCGTGTCGCCCCCAGCCGTGGAGCCCACCCCCGATTCAAAGCGGATCGTCGTGGTACACCCG
>JAFDJI010000520.1 GCA_019307545.1 Deltaproteobacteria bacterium
TGGGACAGGGTGCAGTACACCGGCCCGAAGGAGGCCTCGTCGCCGACGTTGGTGAGGTCGATATCCAGGTCCACCCGCTCGCCCGGATCGAGCTTGCCGTCGTCGTCTCCGGTCCCGAAATCGTCCACCCGGACTCCGGTGACGTGCAGCACCGGCCAGGGCACGGCGATCTCGGCGTCGAGGGTGAAGGACTCCACCTCGTCGGTGACCAGGAAGCCGAACCGGACCGGGCGGGAGTCGTTCTGGGTGGAGAGCAGCTCCACCTCCACCGCCACGTCCTCCGCGTCGTTTTCGTCCCACCCGTCTGCGTCCAGCTCGAAGGGCCCGGGCGTGACCACCACCACGTCCGGGTCGTCGCTGGACACGGTGACGCTGGTGAGGCCGACTGTCTCCGCTCCCTGGTTCTGCAGGGTGACCGTCCACACCAGGGTAACGCCGGGCTTGGGGTCCGGGACGGTCACCGTGCCGGTCACGACGGGTGCTGGGGGACGGGGGAGGTAGAACAGCGCCTCCAAGTCGGCGCTGTAGCTTCCGAGGTCGTCGCTCACATAGCCTACGCCGTCGGTTTCGATGGAGAGCCCGGTGACCGCGCCATTGGTGTCACCGAGGAGGCGCAGGTACCACCGCTTCGTCCCGGCCGCGGGCGGCAGGAAGTCGTTGAGACCGGTGAGGTCCACATCGTAGACCGTCTCCCCGGCCGACAGAACGTCCGAGAACGCGGGAAGCTCCAAGTCGGGGTCGTCCGGATCGCCGACCCCCAACCAACCCTGCACCAACCCGGTCCCCAGGGGGGTGACCGCCACAGTGGCCGTGGTCACCTCGCCCACCACGATCTGCAGGTCCTCGAAGCGCCAGGTGTCGGCGCCGTCGGTGACCTCGGCGGAGAACGGCAGGTAGCTGTTGTCGGGCCACGCCTCGTCGACGTCCAGGGTGAGCGCGACGTCGGTGGACGCTTCGCCGGCGAGATCACCCACCACCACTGGACCGGTGAAGCTGCCGGCAGCGCCATCCACTGTCCCGGTGAGGGTGAGCCCGGAGGCGTCCTTCACCGAGGCGTTCTCGACGGAGAGGGTGATGGTGGTCTGACCGCCCGGGTCCACCGGATCGAAGGTGAAGTCGAGGAGGTGGAGGTCGGGCGCCAGGGCGCGCACCCACACGTCATCGACATGCCAATCGTCGGCGAACTGGCCCTCGTAGAACCAGGCCAGGTAGGCCGCGCGGACATCGTTGTAGGCGGTGAGCTCGACCACCGCGGAGCGGGTCCACCGGTCTTCTCCGGGGGCGTCCAACTCCGTGACGAGGACGAAGTCGCCGTCCTCCGGGTCGCGCGACCCTACCGAGATCCACAGGCTGTGCTGGGCCAAGCCGGTGTAGTTGCCCCACTCCTCCCACGTGACCTGGAGCTCGCCGCCGAGGCTCGACAGGTCGAGCGGCGGGGTGACGAGCCAGTCGCTCATCGCCGAGAGATCCTCCAGACCGCGGCGGTGGCCCGCCGACCAGTCGCCGCTGAAGGAGCGGCTGGAGGAGAAGTCCCAGGCGTAGCCCGAGAACCCCTCCGAGTACTCGGCCCACCCGTAGTCGAACAGGGAGATGGCCCCGGGCGCCCCCTCGAAGTTCTCGAAGAAGGGCACGGACAAACCGACCACGTTGACCGGCACCTGGTACGGCCCCTGCTGCCCTTCCTCGGGCAGGTAGGAGACGATGCTGAAGTCGGAGTCGTCCTCGGCGCGGAAGTAGTACTGCAGTCCGGGAGGCTCGACTTCAGTGCCGGGAACGGTCCCCGACCAGTTGTCCGTCCCGTCCTCTGGCTCCAGGATGAGGGTGTCCCACGCCGGCTCGCCCACGGTGCGGAAGAGGACTCTCACCTCGGCCACGCCTTCCGGGTCGGTCCCCTCGACGGTGAGGAGCAGGGGAGTGCCCTCCTCCACGGGGCCCACCACCGGGGTGAACACCAGCTCCGGGCCCTCGTAGACCACGTCGTCGCCGGTGTCATCCGTGTCGGTGTCGTCGTTGGGGCAACCCCCCAACAGGGCCGCTCCGGTCAGCAGCGCCAGCACCCGCTCCGGGGTCCTCACGGCCCCTCCGGCGCCGGGAGCAGATCAGTGGGGTCGGAGTGAGGGGCCGCGGGGAGGGGGGACTCCACTGGGGGTGCGGTCGCGAAGGAACCCGGCTCGTAGTCCTCGTAGAGCCAGCAGTAGGTGATGCAGAAGCTGCCGACGGGCAGCCCGACCTCGTTCACGAACTGCGCGCACTCGAACCCCGATGGGCACGCCCGGCCGTCGTCACAGCTGACCGCGCAGTAGCCGGCCCAGCACAGGTTCCCAGCGGCGCAGTTGTCCTCCTCGGGCTCGCACGGCTTGCAGAAGTCACCCCCGGCGTCGTAGCACTCGCCGGTCGCGGGGTTGCAGTACTCGCGGTAGCCGCAATCCACGTGGGAGTCGACGCAGGCCTCCTCCAGGCACTCGCTGGTCTCCGTCTCGCAGTAGTAGCCGGGGAAGCAGTCCTGGCTGTTCTCGCAACCCGGGACACACTTGCGGTTCGCGTCGCAGTGCTGCTCCATGGGGCACTGGGCCGAGGTGGCACAGGCTGACTCCTCGCAGAAGCCGGAAAGGCAGGTGTAGCCGAAATCGCACGGCGTCTCGGCATCGCACTCGAACTTGGTGGTGCAACCTGTCAGCCCAAGCACCAGCAGGGCGCCGAGGAGCAAACCGAACATGCCGTCCCGCCTCACCGTACACACTCCTCGCTCGCCTCTGGCGGCGGGTTGGAGAAGGCGACGTACTCGGCGACGATGAACCACGCGCTCGGGGGAACCTGGTCCTCCTGGAAGCGGATCTCGTTGCACTGGACGTAGTAGGTGTAGTCCACATCCCGCTCCAGCACCTGCTCGAGGGAATCCTCCGAGTCGTCCGAGTACAGGCTCACCGTCAGGGTGTCGAGGTTGGGCCACCGGGACAGCTCGAACTCCGCCTCCAACCCGGACAGGGTGAGGCCGAGCCGCTGAACGATGGGGGCGAAGTCCTCCTCGCAGATGGACTCGGTGAGCCCCTCGGTGATGTTGGCAAGCTCGAGGTATCGGCGCCCATACCAGGCCACGCCGTTCGGGCTGACGCAGGAGGGCGTCTGCGGGTCGGGCGGCGGATCCTTGGCCACCACCGCGGATACGTTGATCATGGACCGGTCCCGGTAGCCCTCCTGACCCTTGACGTTGGTGAAGGCGCGCGCGTAGGCGTCGACCGGGTAGGGCGACAGGTCGTCCTCGTCGGACACGAACAGGACGGAGAGGGCCGCCTCCTCCCGGAGCCATTCCCCGTTGTCCTCGGTGTAGTAGGCCCGCTCGGACAGCGGGCTGCCGTCCTCGGGAATCGTGGACGGGTGACCGAGGAGGGTCAGCCGAGCCGACTCCAGACCCATCTCGATGCCCGTGCCGATCGTGCCCTGGGCCACGTTCTCCTGGAAGCTCTCGTCGCCGTCCGGGGTGGCCGCGGTGATGACCAGCAGGTTGTCGTTCAGGGTCATCCCGTTGGCGAAGGCCACGTCGACTGGCGCCCCACAGTTGTCGGTCGGGTGCCGCCCGATCACCAGCACCCCGTAGGGCCCCACCGTCGTGTCCTCGGGCAAGGTCACGTAGTTGTTGCAGTGCTCGGCCGGGTCTCGGCCCGCCTGCTCCAGGTCGCCGAGGGGA
>JAFDJI010000521.1 GCA_019307545.1 Deltaproteobacteria bacterium
CCTCGTTCGGGTCGAGGGAGACGTTCCGCTGGTCGGCCTGCAGCAGCATCGCGGAGACCCCGACCGAGTCGGAGACCATGTAGTAGGTCATGTCGACCCGCACGAACTTCGTCGCAGACGCGTTCCACAGGTAGTCGGAGTCGGCGCCGACCAACGCGGCGGCCTGGGCCTCGGTGACTTCCTCGGTATGGTTGATCAGGTACTTGGTCAGCGGGTAGTTCCACACCTGGTGGTCGTAGCTGTAGTCGATGACGAAGGGCGGGTAGCCCGGCGCTCCGGTGGCCAGGTGGTCGGCCCCGCGGTTGAGCAGACCGACGACCGCGATGTGGAAGGTGCCGGCATTGATGTCGCGACAGGCCACGTCGGTGGGCCGGCCGTGCTCGTCGAAGACCATGTCGTCGGAGCTGGTGTTGCAGCGCCGCCCGTCGAAGGTGGCGGTGTCGTTGAAGTACAGCTCGCCCATCAGCGCCTCGATGTCGCCCATGCGGAACAGCACACAGCCGCTCTCGGAGGCCGCGCATTCCCGGATCTGGCCGTTGACTACCTTGACCTCGATGTCGCGCTCCGGGGCACCGCCATCGTCGGCGGTGACGTAGGACGCCCAGCCGTTGCAGTGTCCCCACCAGCTATCGGGGTGGTAGGACTGGTAGATCCCGTGCTCCTTCAGCTCCCATGCGGTGGCGGGACCGAGCGCCTGGAACTGGGGATGGGAGTGCTTGGGACCCCGCTCGGCTTCGGGCGTGTCCAACTCGGTGTAGTTCCAGTGCTCGACCGCGGCGACGGTCTGGGTCTGGCCCGGGTGGAACAGGAGGTCGTACTTCTCGATCGGGGAGAGCTTGTCGGTGTCGCTGTGGTCGCTGTAGTCCTGGCTGCCACCTGTCCACCGCCAGCCGACACCGTTCTTGGACTGGGGCCACCAGTTGGAGGCGAACACGTCCCAGTCGCTGGACCCGGAAGTCCGGGAGGCGTCGTACTTGAGGTAGGTGCCCGTCAGCGTCGGGTGAAGCTTGGAGGCGGTGTTCTGGTAGTCGATGGGCTCGCGGCGGTTGTCGTAGCGCACCACGTAGTGGGCACCGCCGGTGATGGTCTCGCCGGCATCGCCGATTCCGAGAACGTAGTCGTACTCGAAATCGTTGGTGTAATCGTAGGTTTCACCGGGTTCAGCGGCCATGCCCGGGAAAGATGCGGCTAGAACGATGACAGGCAGAAAGCGTGCGTACATAGCGTTCTCCAAAACAAAAACAGAGCGCGAGGCGACAGAAAAATGCCTCGAAGCGCATCCCTTCTATAGGCTCGAGACCCCGCTGTCAAGGGGCTTTCTCACCTGCAAACGCGCAATACGGCGCGCCCCGGCGAGTTGCCTGCGTTTTCGGCTGCTACCAATTCCCGGAGAGCTTCCGAAGGAACCGGTGCACGTTGTGGGGGAAGCCGCCGCGAAGGTACTGCACAGAGCAGGTCCCGGTACAGACATTGAGCCCCTTCTCGGCCGCGATGGCCAGAGCCTCCGGGGTCTCGCGGCCCATGTGGATCCACACGTTCTGGATGCCCGCCTCTGCGGCCAAAGCCACCCACTGGGCGGTCTCCTCCTTGGGGACTTCGATGATTACCGCGTCCACGGTGTCGGGAAGCGCGGCCAGGTCGTCGTGGGCCGGGTCTCCCTCGATGGTCTCCACGCTGGGGTCGACCGGGTAGACCGTCTTCTCCAGCTTCTTCAAGGCATTGTAGGAGAGCATCGGAAAGGGGGATTTCGCGGAGTGTCCGATGACCGCGTAGCGGTCGTTTTCCCAGAACGCTTCGTGAGCAGACGGCATGCTCGGCCCTCCTCTTCGAGTTGACGAAACCCTACGCCCCCAACCCCCGGAAGATCACGTCCACGATCCGGTCCACCAGGTCGTCGGGGGTGGGAAGCTGGTTGACCACCGCATAGCAGCCGAGGATCACCGGGCCGGTGACCGCCATGAGACCGTCGATCACCTCGACGTCCGGGCGCAACTCGCCGTTGGCCACCCCCTCGGCGAACAGCTTGCCCAGCAGCTGTTCCATCTTCAGGTGGACCGACATCATGTCCACCTGGGGCTCGCCGCTCTCCGGCCGGTGGTTGGCGTACATCATCAGCCGCGCCGCGGACCGGTTGGCGGCGGTGGCCTCGAACTGAACCTGGACATAGGCGCGGATGCGCTCCCGCACCGAGGCGGGCCGGTTCACCACCTCCACCAGACGGTCGTAGATGGCTTCCTGGTGGACGCGGATGGCCTCCAGGTACAGGCCCTCCTTGCTGCCGAAGTGGTAGTAGAGCGTGGGGTTGGTGACCCCCACCGCCCGCGCCACGTCGCGCACCGAGGTGAGCCCGTAGCCCTGCTCGCCGAACAGCCGGGTGGCCTCGGCGAGGATGCGTTCCCGGACGTCGCCCTCGCTCACCCGGCCTCCTCGGGGTGGAGCACCCGTTGGGAGACCGCCGAGAGCCGGGTCGCGGCTTGGTCGACCAGGGTGTAGACCACCGGGACCACGATCAGGGTGAACACCATCGCCGCCATCAGTCCCCCGATGATGGTGAGCGCCAGAGGAGACATGGTCTCCGACCCCTCCGCCCGGCTCACCGCCATCGGCACCATCGCGCTCATGGTGGTCAGCGAGGTGATCAGCACCGGGCGCAGGCGAACGGTCGAGCCCTCGATGGTGGCATTCATCAAGCTCATCCCACGGCCGCGGAGCTGGTTGATGTAGTCCACCAGTACGATCCCGTTGTTCACCACGATGCCCGCCAACATGATGACCCCGAGGAAGGTGGGCACGGACAGGGTGGTGCCGCTGATGAAGAAGATCCAGATCACCCCGATCATCGCCAGCGGCATGGTGAACATGATGGTGAAGGGGTGCGAGAAGCTCTCGAACTGGCTGGCCATCACCATGTAGACCATGAGGATCGCCAGGATCAGCGCCAGCAGGAGCTGCCCGAAGGCGTCCATCATGTCCTCGTACTGACCGCCGTATTCGAGGGTGTAGCCCTGGGGAAGCTGCTTCTTCAGAGGGTCCACCACCTTGCGGAGATCCCCCATGGCATCGCCCAGGTTCACCCCCTCCAGGTTGGCGACCACCGAGACCACGCGGCTCTGGTCGTCGCGGACGATCCGCACCGGGCCGAACCCGTCCTCGAAGGTGGCGATCTGGCCGAGAGGGATGGTGCCGCCCGTCGGTGGGGAGATGAGCACCTGCTCCAGGTCCTGCTGGGTGGTCCGCCATGGCTTGGCGTACTGGACCCGGACGTCCAACTCCTCGCCGCCGGTGCGGAGCCGGGTGGCGATGGTCCCCAGGGTGGCGGTCTTCAAGCTCATCGCCACCTGGCCCACCGTGAGGCCGTAGCGAGCCGCCTTGGCCCGGTCGATGCGGATGTGCTGCTCCGGCTTGGCCGCCCGTAGGGTGGTGTCGACGTCCACCAAGCCTTCGATGGTCTCGAGCCGCCTGGCGACGACCTCCGACCACTCGCGGAGCACCTCGAACTCGGGCCCGTACAGCTTGACCTCGATCGGGTGGGTGGAGCCGCCCATGGAGGCGTTCATGTCCAGGAACTCGAAGTCCATCCCCTCCACGGGCGGAATCCGCTTCCGAACCAACTCCTTGAGCTCGTCGTTGGTCCGGATCTTCCGCTCGCCGGCGTCCTTGAGGCGCGCAAAGACCA
>JAFDJI010000522.1 GCA_019307545.1 Deltaproteobacteria bacterium
CCGCCAGCGTAGATCTTCAACTCGACCTCGCCGCCCGTGGCCTCTGCCCACTCGTCGCCCATCTTCCGCAGCGCCTTGTGCCAGGTGCTGCCCTCGGGGGCGAGGGTGGCGAGCTTCACGGTGACCGCGTGCGCCGCCGGCGCGGACAGGGCCAGCAGGGCCAGCAGGACCGCGAGGGCCACATGGACGGCAGTGCGTAGCAGGGTTCGATGCATCGGGGCTCCTATTCGATGAACAGGTCGTCGAGGTGTTCGAGGTAGAAGCGCGCCTGTTCCTGGGCGTACAGGTTGGCGAGTTGGCCTTCGGGATGGGCGGAGACGTCGACTTCGAGCGCCTTTTCCATCAACGAAACGAACTCCTGTCGGTCCTGGGTGGTCACGGTCACGCTCGTCCCCAGGGACACGTAGGGCGAGGCACGTGTTCCGCCGGCCAACTCCACCGCGCGATCGTAGTGGGCAACCGCCCGTTCAATCCCAGCAGGCATGGGAAGGGACGGTTCGAGGAGGATCATCACGTCGTGAATCGACCCGCTGTCCCAGTCCTCGTCGAGGGCCAGGGCTCGCTGAAGGAGGGCGGCGGCGATGGGTAGCTCCCCGATCGCGTCCATGTCTTCCTTGGAGATGGAGATCCGGGCCAGCCAGGCCGCGCCGCCCCAGTACAGCAGGGGGACGTCTTCGACGGTGAAGTCGGCGAGGGCAGCGTCGGGGTCCGCGAACACCGCGTCGGAGAACCCCGGATGCACCAGGTCGATCCCGCCCATGCAGTAGCCCTCGGAGCGGCGAAGGAACTTCCGGCTGCGGTCCATCCCGTACTCGTAGGCGTCGAAGTCGTCGTAGCGGACCTGGTCCGCAGGCCACTTCACGTAGACCATGGCGTACTGGGTGTACCCGGAGCACAGGGTCTCATGGAGCCCGACGTGCTCTGGGTTGGCATCGAGCAAGCTCTCCATCAGCTTCAGCGCAAAGGGAATCGCGTCCCCCACGAACTGCAGGTCGTCGTCCTGGGTGAAAGAGCCGCCCGTGTCCCCGGAGAGTGCGTTCGAGACCGCGTTCACCGCGATCTTCTTCACGCAACCACTCGAGGCGAGCGTCACCGCCAGGAGGAAGCCGATCGCGCTACGCATGGACATTCATCACTCTCCGCCAGGGGCCCCGCCGGGGGGGTGGCCCCAAAGGGACGTCAGTGTAACGTCGACCCATCACACCGCCGGACACCATCTGACACTTACTGACCATGTCAGGCGCTCCACAGCTGCCACAGCGTCTTCAGGGCGTCGCCGTACCGCACCTCGAGGGCCTCCGGATCGGTCAACTCCGGCTCGTTGGGGACGACCACGAAGGGGATTTCGATGCCCTTGACGGTCAGGTGCCCATGGGGATGGTCCCCGGTGATCTCGTGGAAGTCCTGGTGGGCCGAAAAGCGCTCCTGGGCCTCGTCGGGGAGCTTGTGGGCGAGGATCGAGTGGGCGAGGGCGGCCTGGTAACGGGCCTCGTTGCGACGCAGCGACTCCTCGTAGCTCACCGAGATGTACACGATCGCCGCGCGGCGGAGGATGTCCTCGGAGAGCTGCTCGTAGGCGTGCAGGTAGCCGCCATCGGGCACCCCGCGGGAGAACTCCACGAAGACGGAGTTGCTATCGAAATAATCGGGGCCGGAGGCCGTGCGGGCGACGATGGGGTTGAACTTGCGGAGCAGCATGTCCAACACCCGGTCCCCCTCCAACTGCACGTAGCCGTGGGGCACCGTGCGGGAGTACAGACGGGGCTCACCGATCTCCTCCCACAGGTCGTCCTCGACGAACTTGTCCCACAGCCACACGAAGTCGTCGTACTCCTCGAAGTCGCCGATGTGGTAGCGATCGATCCGCTGCTCCACGGGAGCCTTCTTCAGGAAGTCGATAAGCTCTGATTTCCCACCACCCGGCCGACCGTTGAGGATGATGATGTCGAAGGTATTCATGGCGCTCTCCTTTGGTTCGACGCGGGCCATTCTAGGAGACGGCGGCGTCGGGGCAAAGGCTCCCGCCCTGCAGTGGGAGTCACCATGAAGGCCGCCCGCATCCACGCCTACGGGCCCCCCGACGTCCTGGTCGTGGAGGAGGTGCCGCGTCCCGAACCCGGCCCCAACGACGTGCTGGTGGAGGTCTACGCCAGCAGCGTGAACCCGGTGGACTGCAAGATCCGGTCGGGAGGTCAGCGGGGCATCATCCACTACCGGCTGCCCTGGATCCTCGGGCTGGACGTGTCGGGCGTGGTCGTCGAAGTCGGTTCCGCGGTGAAGGGATTCGCGCCTGGTGACGCGGTGTGGGCATCGCCGACCCACCGCCGGCCCGGGTGCTACGCGGAGTACGTCGCCCTCGACGCCTCGGTCGTCGCGCACAAGCCCGCAAACCTGTCGCACGTCGAGGCCGCCGGGCTCCCCCTGGTCGGGCTCACCGTGTGGCAGTCCATGAAGGGTCGGGTCGACCCGGGCGACGAGGTCCTGGTGCTCGCCGGGTCCGGCGGGGTAGGCACGGTGGCGATCCAGGTCGCCAAGCACCTCGGGGCGCGGGTGACCACCACCACCAGCGCCCACAACGAAGCGTTGGTGCGCTCCCTGGGAGCAGATCGGGTGATCGACTACCGGGAGCACGACGTGTGGTCCGAGGTATCGGATCTCGACTACGTGCTGGTCACCCTCGGCGGAGGGGAACGTGACAAGGCCCTGGACGCCGTGAAACGCGGCGGGACCGTGGTGAGCCTTACGGAGGACCTGCCCGCCCTCACCCACCGGCATGGCCCCGTGATCGGTACGGTCGTCACCGGGTTGAACATGGCGCGTTTCTCGATCAGGGGCCGCCTGCGCGGGCGCCGCGTTGCGCACGTCATGCGCACCCCGGAAGCGCGCGGGATGGCGAAGCTGACCGAGCTATGCGAGGCCGGGGTGCTCCAGCCGGTGGTCGATCGGGTGTTCGCCCTGGACGACATCGTCGAGGCGCACCGCCACAGCGAAGCAGGCCACGCCGCCGGCAAGATCGCAATCCAGGTCCGCCAATAGCCTCGTTCCCGCTCCCGCTCCCGCTCCCGTTCCCGAGCGGTGTACCCTTCCGCACCAACCTCGGCGGCTTGGGGGAAGACCATGCGAACGACCCTGGCAATGCTCATCACCCTCCTGCTCACCCTCGCCTGCGGAGGCGGCGACCAACCCGACCTCACCGCAGCCGATGGCGAGCCACCCGCAGTCGCCGCACCCGAAGGCGAAGCATCGGCGGACGCCGCGCCAACGCCCCCAGCGGACGAGCCGCCACCAACGCCGGTCTCTGTGCCCGAAAAGGGCTGGATGGTCATCGTCGCCGGCGACAAGGACGAAGTCGTCGCCAAGGAAAAGTACAGCGCCTTCGATGAGAGCGGACCTACGGTCGGCAACTTCCCCGCGATGTTCCTCTCCGACAACGTCGAAGGGCTCAACGCGGGATTCCACATCGTGGCGGCGGGCATCCCCCGCGAAAAAGCCACCGCGGAGGAAATGGCGAAGGCCCTCGGCAAGAAGTGGGAGGGCACCTACATCCGGGAAGTGACCGTGATTGGCGTCGAGGACGTGACCTGCGATTTCGACCCGCGGTGCGCGGGCGCCGGCTGGATGATGCTGATCGTCTTCGACTACACCGATGGCATGGAGTCCGAGGACTGGGCCTTCT
>JAFDJI010000523.1 GCA_019307545.1 Deltaproteobacteria bacterium
AGCATCGGCACGGGTCTTCAAGAAGTCGGCGTAGCGTTCGTCGAGTTGCCCCACCTTGGCCGAGGCACCCCACGCTGCGTAGGTAGAACGGGCTTTGGTCAGGTAGGTGCGCGTTTCCAGATGCCAACCCTGGGCCGCCGCGAGCGATGCCTCGCGCTCGAGTGCCAGCGCCCGGATGTGCAGGAGGCCGCTGTTCGCGGCCGAGATTCGGGCGCGCGTGTAGGCGTCCATCGCCTCGAGGAACTTCCCGTCAAGCCGGGCAAGCTCGGCTTCCACGAAGCGGAGGCGAGGCTCGAAGTTCACCGGACCCGCCCGACCCCACTTCATGAGGCGTTTGCGGCACGTACGGAGCACACGCCGCGTCTTCCGCCGTTCCTTCCAACCCTGGCTCTCGTCCGACGCCGCGGTGGCGAGGGCGCGGACCAGCAGGTGCTCGGCGCCCATCGGGCTCGGGATCCACCACCTCTTGTCGTCCAGGTCGATCTTCCGGGCACACTCCAGCGCTTCTTCGAACCGTCCCAGAACCGAGAGCACCAGTGCCCCGATGGTCACGCCTTCGAAGTAGGCCGAGGGGACCTTGAGGGTCTTGAGCCGGGTCAGGTGGAGCAGCGCTTCCACGTCCACGTCGTCGGGCATTCCCCGCAGGCAATAGGCGCCGGTCCCAAGGGTTTCCAAGGAACACGCCACCGCCTCCAGGCCCCACGCACGCGCATGCTCGGTGGCGCTGTGCGCGTGCTCCTCGACGTCTTGGAGGGGCTCCCCGGTAAGGAAGCGCAGGATGCCCTGCTGAACCATGCAGTGGGCGGCAGTGGGCGTGTCTCCCAGCTCCGCCGCCTGGTGGGAAAGACGCTCGAGGGGCCCGACACTGTCACGCCAGTGTCTCACCCACGGGTTGATGAGCCCATGGATGACGAACCGCGCCCGAAGGCTGCCCGGTGCCTCCGGATAGTGCTCGAGGAGGCGGAGTGCGAGCTGCCCGTACTCGTACCCACGCCGGAAGCGGCCAAAACCGTGCCCGAGGATCAATCCGAACGCTGCGACCGAAAGTGACGGGGAGATGTGGTAGCCGAGCGTGATGACACGTCGCAAGCCGGACGACACGAGCATCGTCATCAGGTTTCGGTCGGCGAAGTACGCCCCGAGACACATCTCGCTGACGATGGTGCGCTCGGCAATCCACTGCTCGTCGGTCGCTGGCTCCAGCGACGACCAATCCTCCTCCCGGTGCCGCCACAACGCGAACGCCGACCTGGCGACCTCCCACAGCACCCGGAGGGTGGAGGGGTTGGGCATGGCGCGTGCCCCAATGCGACGGAGCCCCAAGAGCCCCACCTTGACGGCACGCTCCGGACGGCCCTGCATCTCGTGGAGGGAGACCATGCTGGCGCACACCTCCGCGGCGAGCGGGTCGGGCAAGTCGCGGGCCAACAGCTCCCGACAAAATTCCTCGGCTTGATCCAGACGCCCCGAGAACCGGGCCACTTTGGAGGCGGTCACGTACAGCTCGAAACACAAGCTCGTTCGCTCCACCCAGTCCTGCTCGACCACCAACCCGATGGCAACTTCGAGGTAGGTTTCGGCTGACGAATAGACGGCCGAGGACCGCGCCTGCTGGCTGGCCATCAGGTTCAGCTCGATGAGCTGGACCCGTTCCCGCTCGTCGTGAATCAGGGCCTTCGCCTGGTTGAGCAGGTCGACGACGTCGAAGATGCGGTCAGGCAACGTCTCCGGCGAACCGGCGAGCAGTCGATACCGCCCCACCAGGCGGCAGAGCCGAGCCGCTTCGACCGGAGGGATGAGGTTGTGTACCGCCTCGCGAATGCGCTCGTGGGTGAACCGGTAGCCGTCGCCGTGTTTCGAGATCAGGCCCTCTTCCACCAGTTTGTCCAGGTGGTCCCGCTGGTCGTCCCGTGCCTGGTCGATCCCGAGCAGGGTATCGAGGTCGAACGACATCCCGACGATGCTGGCGTACTTGAGCACGCGCTGGACCCGCAGTGGGAGGCGGCCGATCTTGTCCGTCATCATGCCGGCCACGTCATCCGGGATGCCGGCCATCTCCATGGCCTGCAGATCCCAGGTCCAGCCACCCTCTCCCTCGTCCTGTAGGAGTCCGAGCTGACAGGCGTACACCAGGAACTGCTTGACGAAAAGCGGGTTGTTGTCGGTCTTGCGGGCGATGAGCTCGGTGAGTGAGTTGGTCTCGCGTGGGCTCCGACCGAGGGAGTCCGCGACCAGCGCGTTTACGTCGGAGACCCGTAGTGGCTGGAGGCGGATCGCGCGCGCCGTAGGGTCGAGCTCCCACAGCCGCTCGAGGGACGCCGCCAGCAGGTGTTCGACCCCCACATCGCCGTGCCGGTAGGCACCAATGAGCAGCACGGGTATGGGGTCCGGGGAGTTCACCAGGCCCTCGAGCAAGCTGAGGCTCCCCTCGTCGGCCCATTGCATGTCGTCCAGGAAGAGGACCAGGGGTTTGTCGTCGCTGGCAATCCCCATGGCCAATCGCTGCGCCACCTCCACCAGTCGACGCTGAGCCTGCAGCGCACCCACGTCAGGCACCGGCGGCTGCGGTCCGAGGACCCACCCCAGCTTGGGAACCAACTCCACGGCCACCTGGGTGATCGGCGCGAGTGCCTCATGGAGCCGGGCGCGCCAGGCAAAGAGGGACTCGTCGTTCTCGGTGAGGATCTGATCGCAGAAGGAGGAGAGCGCCTCCCTGAACCCCGAGTAGGGCGCGGTGTTGGCGTAGGGGTCGAACCGCCCCCTGATGAAGAGGACATCCTCTTCCTCGACGAGCTCCCGGGCCAGGTCCTCCACCAGGGCCGTCTTGCCGACGCCAGGCGGCCCGGACAGCATGACCAGGCGCAACTCGCGGACCCGTTTCACGTCCGCGAAGGCGTGCTTCACCACGCCGGCCTCGAACTGCCGACCGTAAATTCGCTCCGAGGGACACAGCGTCGCCACTCCGGCACGGGTCCCGATCTCGAACTCGGGAATGCGGCCCCGCTCGTCGAGCAGATCCTGGCACCGTTGCAGGTCGGCGAGCACGGCTGCCGCCGACTGGTAGCGGTCCTCCGGCTCCTTCTCCAAGAGCTTGAGGACGATACGGGACAGCATCTCCGGGAAGTCCGCGTTGAGCAGGGACGGCGACTGGGGCTGACGCGCCAGGTGGGCGTGCACGATCTCCAGGGGCTCGGACCCGGTGAACGGCGGGGCGCCGGTTGCCAGCTCGAACAGGGTGATGCCCAGCGAGTACAGGTCGCTGCGGTAGTCGATACGCCGCCTCATGCGCCCGGTCTGCTCGGGGGAGAGGTAGGGCAGGGTTCCCTGGAGGACGCGCATGTCGGGGTTGGTGTCCTGGCTCATGGCCTCCACCGAGATCTCGAACCCGGTGATGCGGACGCGCAGCTGGTAGGGGTCGATGAGGACGTTTGCCGGTTTCAGGTCCTTGTGGATGACCCCCGCTTCGTGGATGTCACACAGGGTGCGCGAGAGTTGGACCGCGATGGTGAGGAAGATGTCGGTGGTGATGCTGTGCCGGGCGGCGTATTCGCCGATGGTGAGCCCCTCGAATGCCTCCGTGACCAGCACCAGGACCTCGCCCGTTCGCTCGAGCGCCAGGGTCTGGACGATACCGTCGGACTCGATCTCGGACACCAGGTGGTAGTGGCGCTCCAGACCCCGGTGTACACCTGCACCGATCCGATCGATTCAATCGGGTGCGTCAGCATGTAGCCTCGAAGGCTGATCATCCGGGTCTCCACGCGAGCCTCAGCCGCATTCTGTCACCGGTCTCAGCTTGTCTCCAAACCCATTCGGTCTCAGGAAGCGCCTGGTAGCGCCCTTACAGAGATTCGTCCCACGAAGGCGCCCTCTTTAGCGGAATCTCTGAAAGCAACCCTCAGGGCATGCCACCCGGGACCGGTTTTCCGAGCATGAGCTGCTCCACACCCAGGAGCGCACCACCGATGTGCTGGACCGAATCGATCCGGACATCCAGTGACCACGGACGGC
>JAFDJI010000524.1 GCA_019307545.1 Deltaproteobacteria bacterium
GGGTGGACGCACTCGACGACCGGCGCAGCTACGACCCCGTCTTCCTGGACACGGTATCGGTGCAGTGGGAAGCGCCCCGGTCGGCAACGGTGGTCGAGGAAGGTGAAGGAGGGCTCGAGGTTGCGCTCGACTACGGGGAGTGGCTGACCGCGGTGCTCACGGTGGAGGAGCGCGCGGAGGGCCGGTTCTCGGCGACCCTGGTCCCCGACGAGGGGGCGGCACCCTTCGCCTTCGTTCGGCTGCGGGCCCGGGTGGACCCGGCGGAGGGCTTCTACGGCCTCGGAGAGGTCTTCGACACCCCGGAGCATCGCGGCAAGACGCGGGCCATGCAGATTGAGTTGGAATCGGCCGTGGAGAGCGCGAACAACGAGGCCCACGTGCCGGTGCCCCTGCTCATCGGCACCACGGGGTGGGGACTGTTCGTGCAGGACTTCCACCCGGCGCTGTTCGAGGTCGCCACCGAGGCCGACGACCTGGTCCAGGTGACCGTGGGGACCGGCATGGACTCCGCGGATGGGCTCGCGTTCCACCTCTACGGCAGCGACCACCCGCTCGACGTCACCCGTCACTACTACGAGACCACCGGCTATCCGCTGTTGCCGGCGCCGTGGGCCCTGGGCCCGGTGTTGTGGCGAGACGAGAACGACGACCAGGCCCAGTTCGAGAACGACCTCGAGACCGCGCGGGACCTGGACCTGGCGACCACCGGCACCTGGATCGACCGCCCCTATGCGAGCGGGGTGAACACCTTCGACTTCGACCCCGAGCGCTTCCCCGATCCGGAAGCGATGATCGACCGGGCGCATGCGCTCGGGGTGCGGATGGCGCTGTGGCACGTGCCCTACGCCGACCCGGTGGAGGCCCCGGAGGTGTACGCCGAGGCGGTCGCGGGCGGCTACTTCCCGCCCGAGGCCCCTCCTGCCTTCAACGACTGGAGCCAGCTCATCGATCTCACCAACCCCGAGGCCTACGGGTGGTGGCAGGAGCTGATTCGCCGCTACACTGACATGGGTATCGAGGGCTTCAAGCTGGACTACGCCGAGGACGTGGTGCTCGGGCTCAACGGCGGGCGGTTGCCGTGGCGTTTCTCCGACGGGACCGACGAGCGCACCATGCACGCCCGCTACCCGCTGCTCTACCACCAGGTGTACGCTGAGACCCTTCCGGAAGAGGGCGGGTTTCTCCTTGTCCGCGCCGGCACCTGGGGCGACCAGGTGCACGGGAGCATCGTCTGGCCGGGGGACATCGATGCCAACCTGGCCGAGCCCTACCAGGAGATGGACGGGTACGTGGCGGTGGGGGGCCTGCCCGCCGCGGTGGTCGCTGGGAACAGCCTCGGTCCCTCGGGTTTCCCCTTCTTCGGCTCCGACACCGGCGGCTACCTCCACGCCCCGCCCGACAAGGAGACGTTTTCCCGCTGGTTCGAGCACACCGCGCTCTCCTCGGTGATGCAGGTGGGTACCAACACCAACGACGTGCCCTGGGAGTTCGAGGAGGACAACGGCTTCGACGAGGAGATGCTCGGCTGGTACCGCACCTATGCCCGGCTGCACCTGCGGCTGTTCCCCTATGCGTGGACCTATGCGGAGCGGTTGGCGGAGGATGGACGGCCCCTTCAGCGTCCTTTGGGCCTGGCCTTCCCGGACCTGGGCGTGCACCCGCGCCACGACTACCTGTTCGGCGACTTCCTGTTGGTGGCGCCGGTGGTCCACCGGGGGGAGCGCACCCGGGACGTGGTGTTCCCGGAGGGGCGGTGGATCGACTGGTTCACCGGAGAGGTGTTCGCGGGGCCAGCGGAGCGAACGGTGGACGCGCCGCTGGACAAGCTCCCCCTGTTCCTGGCAGAGGGGGGCATCGTGCCGCTTTTGCGGCCTACCATCGACGCCATGGCGCCGACCACCGAGCCGGAACGGGTGGACTCCTTCGCGACCGACCCCGGGGTCCTCTACCCGCGGGTCTTCCCCGGCCCCGCCAGCCGGTTCGAGGTCTACGACGGCGCGGTGATCTCCCAGGTGAAGACCGAGGATGGGGTGCGGCTCGTGTGGACCGATGGGGAGGTGTTCACCGAGGGGGCGGTCTTCGAGGTGGTGGGGCTCGACGCGGCACCCGCGGAGGTGCGCCTCGACGGCGCAGCGTTGGACGCGGTGGAGGATCCGCAGGGCGAAGAGGCTGGGTGGGCGTGGGAGGACGGCCTGTTGCGGGTGCGGGTGCCCGGCGGAACGCACCGGGTGGAGGTCCGGTAGGGCGCGGTATGGTGGACCATGGCGACTGACGAAGCTGGACGGGTCCTGGTTCGCTACCTGCTCGACGAGGACTTTCGCGTCCAGATGGACGCGGAGCCCGAGCAGGCGCTCTCCGAGTTCGACCTGACCGACGAGGAACGGGCCGCGCTGATCTCCCGCGACGAACGTGTCCTCGGGCTCATCGGCGCCGCGGTCCAGGCGTCACCCCGGGACCCCAGCGTCGCCCCGCTGCCGGAGACGCCTGGTGAGGTCGCGACCGTCACTCCGACGGAGATCACCCTGCCCGAGGTGACGTTCTACCTCCGGCTGGAACCGCGCACCTCGCGTGATCAAGCGGGACAACTCCGGGTGCAGTACCTCACCCGGATCTACCCCTCTCCACCGGATACGAACGTGCCCCTGCCCGGTGGTCCCGGCATCCCGGAGGAGGACGACCCCGAGTTGCAGTTGCCGGGGACCACCTTCCACATCCGGTTCGCGCCACAGGTGTATCGCAAGGGCGACGCGCTGGACCTGCACTACCGCGGCTCGTTCCACACGATGGGGCAGGAAGCGCCACCGCCTTCGCGGTCGACGCTGGCCTCTCCCCGGGGGCACGACATCGAGACGACGGCAGTCCGCACCGCGGCCGAAGCGGTCCACGCCGCCGAGCCCGAGGACCGCTACGAGGCCATCCTCGAGCTGATCTCCGCCATGAAGGGGGGCTGACGATGGGCGCGGTGGACATCTGGATCGTCGGGCTCGGCATCAACGGCGTCGACCAGGTCACCCGGGAGACCGAGCGCGTCCTCCACGCTTCGAAGGAGGTGCTGTACGCCGACGCGGGCGTGGGCACCCGGGCGTACCTGGAGCAGATGTGTCCGCGGGTCACCGACCTGTTCAGCGACAGCTACTGCGAGCAACGCCCAAGGTTGAACACCTACCACCACATCGCAGCGCGGGTGGTGGAGGCCGCGCTCCGGCATCGCCCGGTGACCTTCGCGATCCATGGGCACCCGCTGGTCTTCTCCTACCCCCCCTTCCTGATCGCCGACCTCGCGCGGGTCCTCGGGATGAAAGTGCGGATCCAGCCCGGCATCTCCGCCACCGCGGCCCTGTTGTGCGATCTGGAGGTCGATCCGGGCCTCTTCGGGATGCAGATGTACGAGGCCACCGAGCTTCTCGTCCGGCGCCGTCCGCTGGTGCCCGACGTGCCCGCGCTCATCTGGCAGATCGGCGACGTGGAGACCCGCCTGCGAAGCATGCGGCCGAGCCGACCCGAACGCTTCGACCGGATTCGCGACCACCTGCTGCAGTTCTACCCGGCGGACCATCCCGTGGTGGCCGTCTACTCCTCGCCCCACCCCCTCATGCGTTCGACCCGCCTCGACTTTCCCCTGGGGCGGATCGGCGACTACGCCGCCCAGTTGCACATCGGCTACACGCTGT
>JAFDJI010000084.1 GCA_019307545.1 Deltaproteobacteria bacterium
GCGTGTTCGTGTTGGGCATCATGCCCTACATCACGGCCTCCATCATCATGCAGCTGGCCGTGGTGATGGTCCCGACCCTGGAGCGCATCAAGAAGGAGGGCCAGCAGGGGCAGAACCGCATCACCCAGTACACCCGCTACCTCACCATCATCATCGCGGTGGTGCAGGCAGCAGCAATGGCCACCGGCATGGAGCAGATGCGGGTCGGCACCAGCGACGTGGTCATCGACCCGGGCATGAACTTCCGACTCATGACCATACTCACCATGACCGGCGGCGCCTGCTTCGTGATGTGGCTCGGCGAGCAGATGACCGACCGGGGCATCGGCAATGGGGCCTCGATCATCATCACTGCCGGCATCGTCGCCCGGATCCCCTCGGGGGCGGCACAGCTCTTCCAACTGGTGCAACTCGGCGAGATCAACCTCCTGCAGGCCGTTCTGCTGCTCAGCTTCATGTTCGCGGTGATCGGCGGCATCGTGTTCATCGAGCGGGGCCAACTGCGCATCCCCATCCAGTACGCAAAACGGGTCCTGGGCCGACGGGTCTACGAGGGCCAGACCACCCACCTGCCGCTCAAGGTGAACACAGCGGGCGTCATTCCGCCCATCTTCGCGTCCTCGCTGCTCATGTTCCCCGGCACCATCGGGTCCTTCTACGACTGGGCGGTGCTCGACTGGCTCGCGGGCGCCTTCTTCCCTGGGCGCTGGCTCTACAACGTCGCCTATGCCGGCTTGGTCGTCTTCTTCGCCTTCTTCTACACCGCGGTGACGTTCAACCCGGTGGATGTGGCGGAGAACCTGAAGAAGCAGGGTGGGTACGTGCCACGCATCCGTCCGGGCAACGAGACCGCCGAGTACATCGACCATTTGCTGACCCGGCTCACCACGGGCGGCGCCATCTACCTGGCGGCGGTCTGCATCATGCCGACCATCCTCACCGCCCGCTTCAACATCCCGTTCTACTTCGGTGGAACCGGCCTCCTCATCCTGGTTGCGGTGACCCTGGACACGGTGGCCCAGGTGGAGGCGCACCTGATGACCCGTCACTACGACGGTCTGGCCGGACCCAAGGGCGCCCGGGTTCAGGGGCGCCGGCGCCGTATGAGCGACGGTGGGACCGGCCTATGAGCACGGTCAAGGAACCTTGGGAGCTTGGGGTCATGCGTAGCAGTGGCCGCCGGCTTGCGGAAGTGGTGGCCGCCCTGAAGGAAGCGGTCGTACCGGGGGTGACGACCGCCGAGTTGGATGCACTCGCCGAGGCGCGGATCCGTGCGCTGGGCGGTGTGCCGTCGTTCAAGGGGTATCGGGTGGGTCGGAACGTGTTTCCGGCGTCCATCTGTGCATCGGTGAACAACGAGGTGGTGCACGGCATCCCCGGCGGAAGGGAGCTGCATGCTGGAGACGTCGTTTCCATCGACGTCGGGCTGATCTATGGGGGCTACCATTCCGATTGTGCCTTCACGGTCGTCCTCGACGGTTCAAGCTCGGAAGTGGCCCGGCTCCTTGACGTGACGCGGAAAAGCCTCTATGAGGGCATCGCTCAGGCTCTGCCTGGCAACCGTATCGGGGACATCGGCCACGCCGTTCAGTCCTTCGTCGAACCACACCGCTTCGGAATCATTCGCGAATACGTGGGGCACGGAATCGGGCGGCTTCTACACGAGACACCCTCCGTGCCCAACTACGGCAAGCCCCGGCGCGGGCTGCTCATCAAGGCTGGAATGTGTTTGGCGGTGGAGCCCATGATCACGATGGGCAGTTACAAGACGAAGGTCCTTGCGGACGGATGGACGGTGGTTACCGCGGATGGGAGCCTGGCAGCCCATTTCGAACACACCATCGCCGTTACTCCGAAGGGGCCGGAGATTCTGACAGTTCTCGAGGGGCAGGACGCCCTCAACTAGCAAAGGACGGTACTCGTGGCACGCATCGAAGGTGTCGATCTTCCGAAGAACAGGCCGACCTGGATCGCGCTCACCGCGATCTACGGGGTCGGACGGACACGCGCGAAGAAGATCTGCGAAATGGCGCAGGTCGACCCCATGATCCGTGTCCTACGCCTCACCGACCACGAGGTGGCCCGCCTCCGCGAGGTCATCCAGAGCAACTACCAGGTCGAGGGTGAGGTCCGCAAACAGGTGGCGATGAACATCAAGCGGCTCATCGACCTCAATACCTATCGTGGGCAGAGGCACCGCCGTGGTCTTCCGGTCCGCGGTCAGCGCACCCACACCAACGCCCGCACCCGCAAGGGTCCCCGCCGCATCGGCGGCAAGCAGCGGTAGGGGAGGAGACCACCATGGTCAAGCCACGAAAGTCTGCCAAGCGTCGGGTCAAGAAGAACATCCCGGCCGGGATTGCCCACATCCAGGCCACCTTCAACAACACCATCGTGACCATCACCGATCTGGCCGGGAACACTGTCTCCTGGAGCTCTGCTGGGGTCATGCGGTTCAAGGGCTCTCGCAAGAGCACTCCCTTTGCCGCCCAGCTCGTGGCCGAGGACGCCGCCAAGAAGGCGATGGAGCACGGGATGAAGAGTGTCGGGGTCTACGTGAAGGGCCCTGGCTCCGGACGCGAGTCGGCGCTGCGTGCCATGGCTGCCTCCGGTCTCAGGATCACCCTCATCAAGGATGTCACCCCCATTCCACACAACGGCTGTCGGCCGCCGAAGCGGCGCCGCGTCTGACCGTGTGGCGCGCCGGCCTCGTCCAGGTCGGCCAGAACTGCGGCATCGGCCGCGAGTCCTATCTACCTCCAGGGAGCGAAGAGCCCCGGCCGGACACCGGGTGCAGAAGCCCCTGCTGGGAGCAGCAACCATGACCATGCAAGAGTCGGTGTTCGCCAACTGGCGCAACCTCATCAAGCCACGGCGCATCGAGCGAGACCCGAAGTCCAGCCATATCTACGGCAAGTTCGTGATCCGTCCCTTGGAGCGGGGATTCGGGACCACCATCGGCAACGCGCTTCGCCGCATCCTGCTCTCCTCGCTGCAGGGCGCCGCGGTCACCTCGGTGAAGATCGAGGGTGTGCTGCACGAGTTTTCTTCGATCCCCGGCATTGTCGAAGACGTCACCGACATCATCTTGAACGTCAAGGGCATCCTGCTGAAGACCTCCTCGGTAGAGCCCGTGCATGCCACCATCGACAAGAGTGGCCAGCCTGGAGACACCGTGGTGGTCACCGCGGGCGACCTCCACTTCGACGCCGATTGCGAGGTCCTCAATCCGGACCACCCGATCGCCACCCTCACCGAGGAGGGCCGGTTCCAGGCCGAGATGACCATCGAGATGGGCAAGGGCTACCTGCTCGCCGCACACAACGTGGACCCGGACAAGCCCATCGGCACCATCCCGGTCGACGGCATCTTCTCGCCCATCAAGCGCGTTCGCTACCTCGTCACCAATGCTCGAGTCGGACAGCGCACCGACTACGACAAGCTGACGCTGGAGCTCTGGACCAATGGCAGCGTGGTGCCCGAGGACGCCCTGGCCTACGCCGCGAAGATCCTCAAGGAGCAGCTCCAGATCTTCATCAACTTCGCCGAGGAGGAGGAGCCGGAGATCCTGGAGGACGAGGAAGGCGAGCAGGAGTACAACGAGGCGCTGTTCAAGCGGGTGGACGAGCTGGAACTCTCGGTGCGGTCGCAGAACTGCCTGCAGAATGCCGGGATCGAGTACATCTACCAGTTGGTGGAAAAGACCGAGGCCGAGATGTTGAAAACCAAGAACTTCGGCCGGAAGTCCCTCAACGAGATCAAGGAGATCCTCGGCGACCTCGACCTGTCGCTGGGCATGAAGCTCCACAACTTCCCCAAGCACAAGGTCGGGTAGCCAGCCCACGCGGAAGGAGTTCGCCATGCGACATCGCAAGGCCGGGCGCAAGCTCGGGATGGACAGTTCGGCGCGAAAGGCCATGTTTAAGAACATGGTGACCTCGCTCTTGCTGCACGGCACCATCCGCACGACGGAGGCGCGGGCCAAGGAGTTGCGCCGGTACGCGGATCGAATCGTCACCATCGGCAAGAAGGCGCCATCGATCACCCAGATCGATGCGCTCGAAGGCGATGCGAAGCAGAAGGCCGAGGCAGCACGGGTGCACGCCATTCGTCGCACCCGTCAGTGGGTGAACAACGACGATGCGGTCACCAAGGTGTTCGGTGAGTACGCGGAGCGTTTCCGTGCGCGCCCTGGCGGGTACACCCGGGTGGTGAAGGCCGGTCGGCGCGATGGCGACAACGCGGCCATGGCCGTGATCCAGCTGGTGGAGGCCTTCGAGGCGAAGGAGCCGGAGGAGGCTGTGTCCGAGACCGAACCAGAGGACGTCGAGGTAGCGCCCGAAGGCGAGATCGAGGACGACGAGGCAGAGGCTTAGGGGTAGATTCAAGGCCACCCGATCGAGAGTCGCGTGTCCCTGTCGACCCATCAGCACCTGCAGCGCTTCCGCAGCTACCTGCTCCGGAATGGGCTGAAGTACACCCGGCAGCGCCAGGCCATTGCGGAGGTCTTCTACCGAGGCAACAAGCACCTCTCTCTCCAGGAGTTGCTCGACCTGGCCCGTGAGCGGGAGGCGTCTATCGGGTACGCGACGGTGTACCGCACCATGAAGCTGCTCGCCGAAGGGGGTCTGGCGGTCGAGCACCAGTTCGCTGACGGGCAGGCACGCTATGAACCGGCCGAGGAGGGTGAGCACCATGACCACATCATCTGCCTGAGATGTGGGCGGATCGTGGAGTTCGAGGATCCGGTGATCGAATCTCGCCAGAATGCGATCGCATCGCGGGAGGGGTTCCGCGTGTCGTCCCACAAGCTGGAGATCTACGGGGAATGCCTGGACACGGAATGCAGGGATCTGGAGGGATCGGGGGACGATGACGTGGTGCTTTGATAGGGCCTCGACTTGCCGGCGAGGCCGTCCGGAACTACGTTCCCTGGGCTTCCCGGCACCGCAGGGGCCTGGCACATGTCGGATCCCAGTGAGGTGATTGACCATGTACATGTTCGTCGTTGCGCTGCACGTCTTGTTGTGCATCCTCCTGGTGTTGATCATCCTGCTCCAGCCGGGCAAGGGCGGGGACGTGGGCGCGGCCTTCGGGGGGGGCGGCGCCTCCTCGATGTTCGGGCCGCGTGGTCCGGCGAACCTGCTCTCCCGCGCCACCACGGTGGTGGCGGTGCTGTTCATGGTCACTTCGGTGAGCCTGTCGATCTACTCCAACCGCTCGAAGCAAGAGGACGCGGACATCTCCGGGGCACTGGAGCGGCTCCAGCAGGAGGAGTTGGAGAAGAAGTCCGAGGGCAGCGACGAGAGCCTTGACGTTGATGAGGGCTCCGAATAAGCGCCGAGCACTTCAGATTCTGCGCGAGTGGCGGAACTTGGTAGACGCGCAAGGTTGAGGGCCTTGTGGCCGCAAGGCTGTGGGGGTTCGAGTCCCCCCTCGCGCACCACCTCAAAGAGCGTGACCCCACGGGTCGCGCTCTTTCCGTTCCCGCTCCCGCTCCCGCTCCCGCTCCCGCTCCCGCTCCCGGTTCCTCTGGGCGGGAACGGGAACGGGAACGTCGCCTACTGACCTTGCGTCTAGCCGACGGCTGTGATGATGCCGGCGAAGGAGTCGGGATCCAGGCTCGCGCCCCCGACCAGGGCGCCGTCGATGTCAGGACAGCGGAGTAGTTCGGCTGCATTTGCCGGTTTTACGCTGCCGCCGTACTGGATCCGCATCTCCTCCGCGACGTACGCGGGGAAATGGGCACGCAACCAGCCGCGGATCGATGCATGCACCGCTTGGGCCTGATCAGGGGTGGCGGTTTGGCCGGTGCCGATGGCCCACACCGGCTCGTACGCGAGGGTGAGGGCGGACAGCTGGTCCGGCTGAAGGCCATCGAGCGCGGTGGCGAGTTGCCCGTGGACCACGAGATCCACCTGGTCGGCCTGGCGCTGCTCGAGGGTCTCACCGATGCACACCACCGGGAGGAGACCGTGCGCCAGACAGGCCTTCACCTTCTGGTTCACCCCACGGTCGGTCTCGCCAAAGATCTGCCGCCGCTCGGAGTGGCCCACCAGCGCCCTGGTGCACCCGATCTTCCGGGCCATGGCCGGAGAATTGGCGCCGGTGAAGGCCCCGGACGCGGCGGGGTGGACCTCCTGCACCCCCACCTCGATGCCGGTGCCCTGGAGACAATCCAGCACCGCGGTGATCGACAGCGCGGTTGGAAACACCGCCACGTCGACATTTCCGCGGTCGGCCAGGAGGTGGCGGAGCTTTCGCGCGACTTCGGCGGCAGGCTCGGGTGGGAGATTGAGCTTCCAGTTCCCAGCAATGAACGGACGGCGGGTCATCATCTCCTCCGTAGGGCGGCGAGGCCCGGAAGATCGCCCTTCTCGAGGTACTCCAGCGAAGCGCCTCCACCGGTGGAGACATGACCGAAGCGGTCGGCCAGGCCGAACCGGGCCACTGCAGCGGCCGAGTCGCCGCCACCGATGAAGGTGAACGCTGAGGAGGATGCCACCGCCTCTGCGATACCGCGTGTGCCACCGGAGAAGGAGTCCCACTCGAAGACGCCGAGGGGGCCATTCCAGAACACGGTGCGGCATCGCCCGAGGATCTCGGACCAGGCGCGAACCGTCTCTGGACCGATGTCGAGAGCCATGCGCCCCTCGGGGATCTCGTTCACGGTCTCCGGCTCCGCATCCTCGGCGAAGGTGGCGGCGACCACGTGATCGGAGGGCAGGTGGAGCTTGACGCCACGGGCGTGACACCGCTCCGCCAGCTTCGCGGCCAACTCGACCTTCTCCTGCTCCACCCGGGAGGTGCCCACCGCGACGTCGCGCGCCGCGAGGAAGGTGTAGGCCATCGCGCCCCCGACGAAGAAGTGGTCCACGCGGCGCGACAGCGCCTCGAAGACCCCAATCTTGTCGGAGACCTTGGCACCGCCGATGATGGCTGCAAAGGGCCGCTCCGCGCGCTTCTGGAGCTTCTCGAGGGACGCGATCTCGTTCTGGATCAGGAGGCCGGCGGCGGACGGGCGATGGGAGGGGACGCCGGTGATGGAGGCGTGCGCCCGGTGCAAGGCACCAAAGGCGTCGTTGACAAACACCTCTCCCAGCGCGGCCAACTCGCGGGCGAAGTCGGTGTCACCGGCTTTCTCGCGGGGGTCGTACCGGAGGTTCTCCACCACCATGACCCCGCCAGAGGGGAGGTCCTTGCGGAGCTTCACCACCTCGTCCCCGACCGTGTCGTGGGCGAACACCACTTCGACATCGAGCAACTCGGCCAGGCGCGCAGCGATGGGAAGGAGGCTGAGCTCGGGGACGCGCTGCCCCTTGGGCCGTCCGAGATGGCTGCACAACACCAGCTTGTCGGCCACCTCGCGTATGCGCCGGATGGTGGGGAGGGCTGCTCGGACGCGGGTGTCATCGCTGATCGTGTTGCCCTTGAGGGGGACATTGAAGTCAACGCGGCAGAGGACGGCCTTGCCCTCGAGGTCGAGGTCGTCGAGGGTAGGCAGGGAGGCCGTCATCAGGAGAGCCCGCCAAGTCGCAGCGCGAGGTCGATCATCCGGCAGGAGAAGCCCCACTCGTTGTCGTACCAGGTCAGGGCCTTGACCAGAGTTCCGTCGATCACCTGGGTGAGCTCCAAGTCGAAGATCGAGCTGTGTGGGTTGCCGACGATGTCGCTGGAGACCACGGGCCAGTCGGCCGCTTGGAGGATTCCCTTCAGGGGACCGTTGGCGGCGGCGATGATCGCCTCGTTGATCTCCTCCACGGAGGTCGGCCGGGAAGCCTGGAACACCAGGTCGACGATGGACGCATTGGGGGTGGGCACCCGAATCGCCATCCCGTTCAGCTTTCCGATGAGGGCCGGGTAGACCAGGCCGATGGACTTGGCCGCTCCGGTGGTGGTGGGGACCATGTTCAGTGCCGCAGCGCGGGCGCGGCGGAACTTGCCGCCACGGTGCGGGGCGTCGAGCAGGTTCTGATCCATGGTGTAGGAGTGGATCGTGGTGATGAGACCGCTCTCGATGCCGACGGTCTCGTGGAGCACCTTCGCCATCGGCGCCAGGCAGTTGGTGGTGCACGATGCGTTGGAGATGATCCGAGCCTCCGGGCCGAGGTCGCCGTCGTTCACACCCACCACGTAGGTGCCGTCGATGTTCTTGCCGGGCGCGGAGATCATCACCTTGCGGGCACCTGCCTCGAGGTGTTTCGACGCCTTTTCGCGGTCCTTGAAGAACCCGGTGCACTCGAGCACGACATCGACGCCCTTCTCCGCCCAGGGGAGCTTGGAGGGATCCGGTTCCGCCGAGCTGGAGACGAACTGGCCGTTGATGGAAAGCCCGCCGTCGACGGCCTTCACATCGCCCCAACCGCCGTGCACCGAGTCGTGCCCGAGGAGGTAGGCGAGCATCTCGTCCGAGGTGAGGTCGTTGACGTGGACGAACTCGATGTCGTCCCGCTCCCAGGCCGCGCGGAGGACGTTGCGGCCGATGCGCCCGAAGCCGTTGATCGCGATGCGAAGTGCCATTGAGTGGTCCTCTGGGATGATGGGGAAGGCTGGGCATATCCGTTGCCCTATGGGGGGGCAAACGGGGGCGCGAAGCCCTCCGCCGTGTGATTGGAGAGGGTCCCTGGAGGGTTGGGTGGCGCTGCTCGTTTCCAACGTCGCGTGGCAGGGGGAAGGCAGCGATCCGATGCCCTTGCTGGCCCAGCGGCTCCAAGTGCCCCTGGAACGGCTGGTGGACGCACGCCTCGTGAAGCGGAGCCTCGACGCGCGCCACAAGAAGCAGACCTGGCGCGCGGTCTTCAAGGTGGAGGTGATGGGTGAGCCCGAGGTGCTCTCCCGGGCGCTCGCGTCAGTCCGCCAGTGGACCGAGCGGGATGACGCCCGGTACGGACTGGTCGACCTCACCCCGCCCCGCCGCGTTTGGGGGGACGGGGATCGCCCCATCGTGATCGGGGCTGGCCCCGCGGGGCTGTTCGCTGCCCTGTACCTCGCAGAGACCGGGGCGCGGGTGCTCCTCCTGGAAAGGGGCGACCCGATGGAGGCGCGTGTACGGGCCGTGAACGCCCTCTGGCGCGGTCGGGCGCCCCTGGACCCGGAGAGCAACCTGGTGTTCGGGGAGGGGGGCGCGGGCACGTTCTCGGACGGGAAGATCTACACCCGCCGGCGGGACGGAGATCTCGGGTACATTTTTCGCCGGCTGGTGGACTTCGGGGCCGATCCCGGGGTCCTGGAAGAGGCCTGGGCGCACCTCGGAACGGACAGGGTGCGGGCCATCCTCCCGGTGCTGCGGGCGCGCCTGCTCGATCTCGGAACAGAAGTACGGTTCCGGAGCCAGGTGGTGGACCTGGTGGTGGAGGATGGTGCCTGCCGAGGCGTCGTCATCGCCGGCGGGACCGTCGAGCGAGGGGCACCGGTGATCATCGGTGCCGGTCACTCTGCACGCGACACCGCGGAGATGCTGGTGCGGGCTGGCGTGGAGGCAGTCGCCCGTCCGATCGGCGTTGGGGCGCGCATCGAGCATCCCCAGAAGCTCATCGATCGCGCGCAGTACGGCAGGGAGCGGCGGGAGCTTCCTCCGGCCACCTATCGTTTGGCCTTCAACCCCCCGACCGGGCGCCGGGCGCACACGTTCTGCATGTGCCCGGGGGGCATGGTGGTGCCCGCGACGAACCACCCCGGGCGGGTGGTCGTGAACGGGATGAGCTTTTCCGCTCGGAGGGCCTCGTGGGCGAACGCGGCGATCATCGTGGAGGTGACGCCCGACGACTACGGCAGTGATGATCCCCTCGCCGGGTATGACTTCCAGGACCGCATCGAGCGGGCGTGCTTCCAGGTGGCGGGTGGGGACGGTCGCGCCCCGGCGCAGCGGGTGGTCGATCTGCTTGCCGGGCGCCCGTCGGAGGACCTCCCGCGGGTCAGCTACCCGCTCGGGGTGACCCCCAGTGACCTGGCCGAGGTCTTCCCGACGTTCGTGGTCGCGGGCCTGATCGCCGCGATCAAGGAGTTCGATCGGGAGATGCCGGGGTTCGCGGGTCCCGAAGCCGTGGTGATCGCGCCCGAGACCCGCACCACCTCGCCAGTACGCTTCCTTCGGGACAAGAGGGGCTGCGCTACGACAGTGGCCGACCTGTACCCGGTGGGGGAGGGCGCCGGGTACGGGGGCGGGATCATCTCCTGCGCCCTGGACGGGTACAGGGTGGCGCAAGGGATTGCCGCGGCGCGACCGCTGCCGCCTTAGCGGCAATGCCGATCACTTGGGCTCTCTGAGCTATCAGCTATCAGCTATC
>JAFDJI010000525.1 GCA_019307545.1 Deltaproteobacteria bacterium
GGCCTCCCGCTCGACGTCTCTTGCGGTGGGCCGGGTGCTGGGATCATAGGCGAGCATCGAGCGGACCAGGGCCTCCACGTGGTGGAAGCCCGGGCCCACCGCCGCGGCAACCCGTGTCAAGGCCTCCGCCGTGTGCTCCTCGTGCCGTCCCTGGTTCGCCGAGGTCTTTCCAATCCGCTCGCCGGAGATCGCCTCGCACAGCACCACGCCGAGGGCATAGACGTCGCCTTCCGGCCCGTACTGCATGTCGAGTTGCTCGGGGGACATGTACGCCGGCGAACCCACCAGCGCGAAGAACGTCCGCGCCTCCCGGTCGTCGACTTCCGCGACGGCGATCCCGAAGTCGAGGAGCTTCACCTCGCCCGCCTGGGTGACCTGGATGTTCGACGGCTTGACATCCCGGTGGACGAGATGCATCGGGCGTCCCTTCGGTCCCAACCCGTGGAAGGCCACGTGGAGCGCCCCCGCGACCTCGCCGATGATCTCCAGGCCAACACCGACTGGGACCGGGTTGCGTCGCATCACCTCGAGCAGGTTCATGCCGGGGACGTACTCGGTGACCACCGCCCAACGGCCGTTCAGGGTCACCAGCCCATCTACCTGCAGGATGGAGCGATGACGGATCTTCGCAAGGAGCCGGGCCTCGTCGCGCAGACGACGGGCGTGGCCGGAAAACAGGGCGATGTCCTCGTTGAGGATCTTGATGGCCACGTTCTTCGAAAAGCCACTTTCCCCGATGAGGGTCGCCCGGTAGACCGTTCCGAAGCTCCCCCGGCCGATGATTTCATGGATTTTGTAGGTTCGTTCCAGTGCCACGATGCGGTCCGGTTTCCGTGTAGAGTACACACTGTGTAGGCGCATTCGGGCAGTGGACCATTTGAGATTCCTTTTCTACGCCGTCGTGGTCGTGTCCTTGACGCTGCACACGACCGCGATCGCACAGACCTTCGACGCCCACAGCCCACCTCCGCCTGCGACCAGCGGAGATCCGCTCGATCCGTTGCTCCTGTGGTCCGGACACGGCTCCGACCCCGGGGCGCTGACCACCGCCCTGGTCCTGGAGTACGCGCGGGAGCCCCTCGTCCGGTTGGTGACCGACGGCGACCAGGTCCAACGGGACCCCCTGCTCGGCAACCTGGTCGGGCTGAACCTGAGTGCCGCCGCTCGGGCACACCGCCGCTTCGGAGTGGCGGTGTCGGTGCCGATCTTTCCGTACATCGACGGGGTCGATGGTGCTGCCGGCCCCACCCCGGGCGATCTCCGCCTCTGGGCACCGGTACAGGTGGTGGACACCCCTGCCGGCGGGCCTTCGCTCGCGGTCATCCCCACCCTCACGCTTCCCTCCGGCGACAGCGAGCGCTACCTGGGTGACGCCGACTTCGGGGGTGGAGCCCTGGCGGCGTTCAGCGCGCGCATCCGGCGTTTCGCGGTCCACACCAACGCCGGGGTGCAACTGGAGCCACGCACCGAGGTGCCCGAATGGCCAGGCGGACCCCGGTTCGAGGGCGGCGCATCCGTGGGGTGGCTGGTCAGAGACGGGCTGGGGGTGCACGTGGAAGGGCGCATGAGCATGGCGCTCGCTCGGGCGGAACCGCCAAGGGTTCCGACGGAGCTCTTCCTGACCGCGAAGGGAAGGTCCGATGGCCCGTTCTGGTGGTCCGCCACCGTCGGGCGCGCACTCACCCGCGGTGTCGGCGCGTCATCGTTGCGCGGCTATCTCACGGTGGGGTTCGCACCCTGGGAACGCCAGGCCTGGTCGCCCAGCGGGTCCCCCACCCGACTGAAGGTCGTCGATACCGAAGGCCAGCCAGTGCGCGCCGCGACTGTGGTGGTGGCGGGCCGGGAGCGCGGCACCACCGACCACGAGGGTGCGTTCGCCTTTCGCCGTCCGCCACCGTCCCGCCTGCAGGTGCAGGTCGAGTCCCTGGGCTTCCGCACGGTCGATGTGCAGGGCGTTGCGGCAGGGGACACCACCACCCTGGTCCTCGATCGTGCGCCAGTTCCGCTTACAGCACGCGTCCACGGGCCCGACGGGGCAGAGGTCGATGCCGAGGTCCGCTTGGAGGGCCCCGTCGTCGACGCATCGCTCGCGATGAACGATACCGGGGCGTTCCAACACACCCTCACCCCGGGGGATTGGCGGTTGGTCGTGAGCACACCGGGGATGAGCGCCCAGGAGCGGCCAATCGTCGTCGATGCCACCCGCACCGAAGAGATGGCGGTGGAGGTGGTGCTGACCCCAGAGGTGGAGATGGGCACCGACCTGGTCGTCCAGGTCACCGACCCCGATGGCGCTCGAGTGGAGGGCGCCTCGGTGCAGGTGGGGGGGCGTCCGCTCGGCACCACCGGGACGGGCGGTGAGATCACCGTCCGAGGGTTCCCACGGGGTAGCTGGGACGTCGAAGTCTCAGCAGACGCCTACGCCGCTTCCGCGCCGACCCCAGTGCGGGTCGGAAAGGAGACTTCGGTGGTCTCCGTGGCCGTCGACTGGCTTCCCGGCTCCGTGAAGGTGAAGGCTTTCGGTCCCGACGGCATGGTTACCGACGCGCTGGTCGCGCTGAGCGGGCCCGAGCGACTTCCGGCGGCCGCGCTCGGCGCAGATGGCGAGCGGGTGTTCCGCCTCCGACCCGGCCGCTGGAACATGCTGGTGTCCTCCCCCACCCTTGGCGCCCAGGAACGGGCATTTGCCGTGACCGACGAGCCGGGGGTGTTGGTGACGGTCGAGGTCGTCCTCCAACCAGCGGAGCATGGGGGCGCGGACCTCGCCGTGACCGTGCTCGATCCCGACGGCAGTCCGGTCGAGGGTGCGGCATTGCACCTCGACGACGCGCCGCTGGGTCGGACCTCGACCCTGGGAACCATGACCCTGCAAGACCTCGATGCCGGACCGCGCCTTCTCCAGGTGGAGGCACCCTACTTCCGCTCGGTCCAGCGTGTGGTCGACCTTAACTCTGGATTGCAGCTCGTCGAGGAGGTCCTCCGGTGGCAGCCGGGCACTGTGCAGGTCACCAACACCGGACCCGACCTCCGGCCAGTAGACGCCCTGGTCGGCTTCTCCGGTCCCTCTCCGGTGGAAGCCATTCGCCTGGGCGCTGATGGATTCGAGCGCTTCACCCTCGACCCCGGGACCTGGGATCTGGCGATCTCCTCGGCATCCCACGGCCTCCAGACCCGGCAACTCGTCGTCCGGGAGGAAGACGCCGACCTGGTGCGGGTGGATGTCGTCATGCAACCGCCGGAGCCCGGTGGAGGCACCCTGACCGTCCACGTCACCGACCCGGAGGGCGCTCCCCTCGCCGGAGTCGCGGTGAGCATCGATGATCGGCCCCTCGGGAGCACCTCCAACGCGGGCAAGATGTCCGCCACCGAGTTGGCTCCGGGTCAGCGCACCGTGGCCCTGTTCGCACCCGCCTACCAGCCTGTGGAGAGCGTCGTGCGGATCCGGCGGCAGACCGAGGTGACCCACCAACTGGCCTGGTCCCCCGGGGCGGTGCGCGTCGTGGTCCGAGACGCCGAGGGACCGGTCGACGCGCTGATCGGCGTTGCGGGGCCGCGCTACCTGTCCTCCCTCCGAACCGACGCGACCGGCACCCGCCTCCTCCACCTCGACCCCGGGACCTGGTGGATCATGGCGTCCTCGCCCACCCTCGGTGCCCAGGAGCG
>JAFDJI010000526.1 GCA_019307545.1 Deltaproteobacteria bacterium
TTTCCGAGCTGGGGCGTGCCGTCATGGGCCGCGGGCGGGTGGAGTTGTCTCGTGCGGCTGTTGGCGGGCCTCCGCGGCAACGTGATGCGTGGGACCCATCGTGGGACAGGTCCGCCTCGGTGACGACTCCGGCCCCCTGCTCGAAGGCGTGCTGTGGGACGAGTTGGAAGCCCTGCGAAGCCGTGGGAGCACGGAACGGTCCCACTGTGATCCTCGGATCCGCCGGCCATGGTGATCTACGCCTGTCCACGTTGATGAACATCATCATGGTGCAGCTCATACAGGCCGAGACTCCAACTTCACCACCTCCACCTCCACTTCGAGAATTCCGGCCACCACCACCCCAATCACGAAGCTTTCCGCATCCCGTCCAAACCAGTCTTTCCTGCTCGTCTGCGAGTGGGCAGCCACTGCATGGCACCATACCCCGGGGATCGGCCTGACAAGCGTGGATCAGCACTTTGCCCCCCATGGCGCCCACACGCGAGTGGCGATAGAACCATGCGTGCATACTCCTGGCCCTCAGGGGGTCGAGGTCTTGGCGGTATTGGATTGATCCCCCAGGCCGGATGCGAGCGCCGGTCCCCTTCCGCTTCCTGGGTTTCGGAGAGCATCGAAGTGGCTCTGCCACCGCTGCAGCCAACCCGCCGTCTGTGGGCCCGTGCGCCCTGTCAGCCCCCGCTCGAACCTACCCCCGACACCGGCTGCCCCGCCGCACCCCAGACCTCGCTCTCCGGTACCTGACCTGAAGAAGGCCCCATATATTGCCGATGCCCCGAGCAAAGATGCTGAAGGGACTGTCCCATGGCCACGGAACACATCGCCCGAATCGTCCTCTTCCTCGTCGTCTCTGCCGGGCTTGCCCGCTTCTCGTGGGCCTCCCTCCGTGCCCCTCGATCTCATGGTTTCTACCGCTTCTTTGCCTGGGAGTGCATCCTGGGCCTGTTGCTCCTCAACGCAGGGACGTGGTTTCGCGATCCCCTCTCTCTGACGCAGTTGATCTCGTGGTTCCTCCTGCTTGTCTCGGGATACCTGGTGCTGCACGGTGTCTACCTCCTGCGCCGCCTCGGCGGCCGAGACAGCAAACGCCAGGACGCACCGCTGATCGGCATCGAGAAGACCGCGAACCTGGTGACAGAGGGTGCGTTCCGGTACGTCCGACACCCGCTGTACAGCTCCTTGCTGTTCCTGGCCTGGGGGATTCTCTTCAAGGACCCCACCTGGGTGGCGGGCACCCTGGCCGTCGCCGCGACCGTTTTCCTCGTAGCGACCGCCAAGATCGAGGAGAGGGAGAACATCCGCTTCTTCGGTGCGCCCTACGAGCAGTACATGAAGGGAACCAAGATGTTCATCCCGTTCATGTTCTGATCCTCGCCGCTCGCCGTCGTGGTCGGCAGCTACGCAGCGTATCTCGCCGCTACGGTGTGCCAACGGTAAAACGCGCCATATCGCTGGTCCGCTCCTTACACCCAGGGGCGAACTCACCAGGTGGAGAGCACCTGCAGCACCTCCCCCGTGGGCCGGGTGACCAGGACCCGGCAGCCCTTGGAGTCGACCAGGTAGAGCCGCTCGCAATCCGAGGAGACGTCGAGCGCCATGAGTTGCACCGGGGCGTCGGGCCCGACCGGCGCCGGGGAGAAGCCGTCGATCAACTGTCCCTGGAGGTCGAAGCGCTGCACACGGTGGTTCCCGTAGTCCGCCACCGCGACCCACTCCCCGGGGCACACGCCCAGGGACATGGGGAAGGACATCTGCCCGGCCCCGGCACCCAGCTCTCCGAAGGAGACCTTCCGCTCCCCGGCTCGATCGTAGCGGTGCAACCGATGGCGCTTCTGCTCGACCACCCACACGTTCGCCCCGTCCCACTGGACGTCGGTCGGCGAGAGCATCTCCCCCTCCTCCTCCAGGCCGAACCCGGCGCCCAGGTAAGTCCAGTCCGGGGCGAAGCTGAGCACGTGGCCGCGATCGGTGTCCGGAATCCACCAGTTCCCGTCGGGGGCGCGCGCCAGGCTCTCCACCCACGCGACGTCGCGGCCCCCCTCCCAGACCAGCCGCTTGGCGACGACCTCCTGCCCCTCGTCGAACTCCTTCACCTCCCAGTACGACTCGGACCCGATCATGGTCTCGTAGCGTTCCTGGATGACCACCAGTCGATCCGGAGGCACGAATACCAGCTCCCAGGGATCCCAGAGCTGGCCCTTTCCCAGGCCTGGGGTACCGATCCCGTCCACCCAGCGCCCCTCGGCGTCGAATACCACGATGCGCTTGTGGTGGAGGTCCGACACGAACACCCGCCCATCGGGGGACAGCACCACATCGTTCGGCCGCTTCAGACTCCGCTCGTCGCTCCCACAGGAGGCGAGGGCCAGTACGAACAGCAGGTGCACCCCGGAGCCCTCCTTGACTCGTGCTAAGGATAGGACCCCGGGGGAGGACCGGTCAAACCGTGCCCGGAACCACCACCAGCAAGCAGATGCGGGTCGTCTACCCCCTGTGGGCGAAGCTGGGGGGGGTCTTCGGCGCACTGATCGGGGTGTTCATCGGGCTGTACGGATGGCACGCCTTCCGGCACGACCTCGCCGCCGAGGAGGCCGAGCTGGAGCGGGTCGCCGTGGGGCTGGCCACCACTCTGGCCGGGGGCATCGACGGGGACGTCCACGCCACCTTCCACACCGCCGCCGATATGGACCGGCCCGAGTACCGCCACATCCAGCGGTGGCTGTCCGAAGCGCGCGTCGACAACGACATCTGGTGGATCGGCACCTCGACCCGCGACGCACAGGGCCACCACCACTATGTGATCGACGGCGATCTCGAGAGTTCCTTCCCGCCCGGGTACCCCATCTTCGACGGCATCGGCTACCGCGAACGGGTGCTCGCCGGCGAGATCCTGTGGGTGCCCAAATACGAGGACGAGTGGGGCACCTGGGCCACCGCCATCGCCCCGATCAGTCGGAAGGACGGCGAGGTGGTCGCCCTGATCGAGGTGGTCCACGACGCGGACGCCCTCCGCCTGTACACCCGCGCCCGCGCCCGCCGCCTCGCCCTCCAGATCCTCCTCGCAATCGGGCTGGTGATCCTCACCGCGATCGCGTTCACCCGCTACGTCAACCGGCACCTCAGTGCGCTGACCCGCGCCGCCATCGGCGTGTCCGCCGGGGACCTGGATCGCCGGGTCCACATCGACACCTCCGACGAGATCGGCGTACTGGGAAGTGCCTTCAACCACATGGTGGAGGGGCTTCAGGAGCGCGAGTTCATCCGGGCCACCTTCGGGCGCTTCGTGGACCCGGAGGTGGTCGACCAGGTACTGGCGGACCGCGAGGGCCTCCGCCTCGGGGGAGACACCCGCACGGTGACGGTGCTGATGTCGGACCTGCGCGGGTTCACGGCCCAGGTCGAGCAGCTCGGGCCAACGGAGATGGTGGCGCTGCTCAACCGCTACCTCGCAGCCATGATCCGGGTGGCGAATGAGCACCAGGGCATGGTGGCCGAGCTGCTGGGCGACGGGATGGTGGTGTTCTTCGGCGCGCCCACCCTGCGCCCGGACGACGCCCTGCGGGCGGTGCGTTGTGCAGTGGGCATGCAGCGCGAGTTGGACCAGTTCAACGCGGCCGAGGGGCGCTCGCTTGAGATGGGGATCGGCCTGGACACGGG
>JAFDJI010000085.1 GCA_019307545.1 Deltaproteobacteria bacterium
GCTCGGACGAACACCTCGGAGAAGGCCCAGTCCTGGGCCCAGGCTGCGAACCGATCGAGCGGGTGGCCCGGTCGGTGGGGGGTGAACCAGGGCATGTTGAGCACCAGGCCCACCCGGGAGTCCGGAATCACCTCGTGGACCGCCCGGTAGGTCAGGGCGTGGGCCTCGATCTGCCGGCGCATCACCTTGAAGGCGGCGGTGTTGCGGTTCAGGCCTGGGGGAAAAACGTCGGTGCCGTAGGCGGCCACCCCGACCACGTTGGGCTCGTTGATGGTGCACCACAGGTCGACGAGCGAGCCGAGACGCCGCGCACACTCCGCGCCGAGGCGGGCGAGCCGGTCGGGTAGCTCGGGGTTCATCCAACTGCCCTGCTCGGCCGCCCACCGCGGCAGGGTGAAGTGGTTCAGGGTGACCATGGTGGTCAGACCGTGGTCGCGGCAGGCGCCGAGCATCACCGCGTACCGCTTGAAGGCCTCGTCACTCCAGGTGCCAGGCTCGGGCTCGAGCCGGCTCCACTCCACCGAGAGGCGGTGCGCGTTCTGACCCATCTCGGCGGCTCGGGCGAGGTCCTCCTCGGCTCGGCCCGCCCACCATCCGGCCGCGTCCCCAGAGGTGGTACCGTCCCGGATCCGTCCCGGCTGCTGCTCCCAGTCCCACCAGTCGTTGCGGTCGTTGCCCCCCTCGACCTGGTGGGACGAGGTGGCGGACCCCCAGAGGAACCCCTGCGGAAAGGACGCTCCGGACATGCGTTGCCCCCATGTGGCTGCACCGAACCCTATCGCCGGGACGCGCACCGGGCGACTGGAGCGTGCTTCTGCTACAACTGGGTGGACCTCCCTCCGAGGCGGCCCCATGTTCCGTCGCCCAGCGCTCCTGATCTCTGCCAGCTTGCTGATGGGCTGCAAGGCGCCACCCGAGGCGCCCGAGGCCTTCTCCGAGCTGTGTGCCTACCTCTTCGAGCACCAATGGGACGAGGACCAGGAGGCCCTGGTCGTGGGCCTGGAGCAACTCGCCACCTGGCTCGACGAGGAATGGGACCAGGAGGAGGAGGACAACGGCTTCGAGGTGACGGCGCTGTCCGAGGAGGCGATGGACGCCCTGGACGACCAGGACCGCACCGCCGTGAACATGGTGGGGTTGGCTCTGCCTTCGGTGAGCGAGCACCCGGTGGAGGACGCCACCTACGCCCTGGTGGCGGTGGACCAGGACGTGGTGTTCCCGGGCACCTTCACGGAGTACGAGCGCACCTACCACTCCGGCCCGGACTGCTTCGTCGACCGCTCGTGCCTCCGCATGGAGGCGGAGGAGCACATGAGCAGCAGCTTCGCCGGTGGCCTGGCCAAATCGGAGTCCCACTCCTTCAACCAGTACGTATGGGCGGAGACCGTCGACGGCTGGGCGATGGTCCACCGGAACTGGCAGGTGGAGCCCCCCGAGGTGAACCTCGGCTGGCTGGAGGTGGACGAGCAAACCTACCTCAACGCCTTCGTGCCCCGGACGGGTGGGGCCTGGCGCCTCCAGGCGCAGTGGACCGTGTACGACCCGAACAACAACGTCCCCGAGAACAGCGCGAAGGCCACCATCATCAACTACTTCCAGGGCTCCCACGAGGACCTGGAGGACTGGCTGGAAGAAAACGACGTACCCTGACACCGGGGCTAGAGCTTGGATGCCACGCTGGACATCTTGTCGCGCAGGGTCTGGTCGCGGTCGGTTCGCGTACCGAACTTGACCGTGGTGCTGATCCGCGGCGCACCCATCTCGTGGACCCGCTCGTGGCAGCGCTTGATCACCGCGAAGACCTCCTCCCAGGGGCCCTCGATGTTCGTCCCGTAGCCGTGGAGTTGGTGCGAGAGGCCGCTCTCCTCGATCACCTCTTGGCACGCCGCAACGTAGCGCGAGAGCGACACGCCCACTCCGATGGGCACCACACTGAAGTCCGCAATGACGTTCACAGTCCTTCCTCCTCGCACAGAACCCAAGATAATCGTGTTCGCGGCAGGTCACGAGTTCGTCCGATCACCCTACAATGGGAATCGATCTCCGTTCCCCAGGAGGACCGCCGTGATCCGATTCCTTCCCGGCCTTGTTGCCCTGCGGATGGACCGTGCTGTTCCTTGACCTCCTCCTCGCAATCGCGATGGCCGTGCCGCCCGCGCCTGCCACGACCCTGGGAGCCGGTCCGACGCTGACGCTCGAGGAAGCCCCCGCACCACTGGCACGGCCAATCCCGGGCGAATGGGCGCTGGCCTCCCTGAGGACATCCGGCCTGGTGTTGACCCGCGCGCCCGACCAGTTCTGGGTGGACGTGGGCGGCTCGCCAGTCCGGCTGGGCCGAGGCCCGGTGCTCGGTTCGGCATCCGGGTTGGTGGTCGTTGGGGACCACCCAATCCGAATCTACGACCCGGAGGCGGGCCGACTGCACCGCTTGGGGCGGCGCTGGCAGTCCGCCTCGAGCCACGGCGAGGGGGTATGGCTGGCGCGGGAGCGCAGTCCCGGCGAGTACGTCCTCGCCCGCTGGAACGGCCAGCACCCGGGACGCCGCCTGCCGATCCCGCAGAGCCCTCCCCTCGACACGCGCCTCCAGCGGGCGTACGCGGACGGCCTTGTGTTCGGTGCCCTGCTCAGTCCCCACCGTCCCCTCCCGCTGGACGAAGAAGGCCACTGCACCGTGTGGCGGGTGACCGACGAGGTCGCCTGCGTGGGGGTCGAGGTCGATCAACTCGTCGCAAACACTGTGTGGCTGCCTGGCGGCTGGGCACTGACCGAAGACGACGACGCCTGGTGGGTGGTGGGCACCGGCGCCGGCGAGCCGCAGCGTGTCCGACTCGGTTTGGACCCCTGTGCAACACCCGAGCGGCTGTTGCACGTGGCAGTGACAGGGGTGCCCCACGCGATCGTGGCCTGTGGCCGCCAATCCGTGTGGTGGACGCCCTTCGGGCGCCTGCGATGGGAGCTTCCGGTCGGGACGCTGGAGCTACCCCCCGGGTCGTCGCGGGTGGTGGCGGTGGAGGAGACCGAGCACCCTGGACCCGCCGAACCGGGACCTTCCCTCGTCACCCAATGGGTGGACCTGGAACGGTACTCCATCGCAAACACGCCACCGCTCAACCCCCTGACGCGTGCGTTGTCCTCTCCCTTCCTGGCAGCGCGTCACCTGGAGGAGCACGCGAAGCTGTTCGTGGTGGACCTCGTCGCCGGAGAGTACCGACCCATCAGCCCCGCGATGGACTGCCCGGGCCGCCTGGTGCAGAAGGATCGCAGAGGCGCCACCTACGCAATCCAATGCCGGGTCTCCGGACCGGAGGCGCACGACCACCACGTCTGGAGCGAGGTTGTGGACCTGGACGCTGGCACCCGGTGGCGGTCGACCGATGCATGTGTGGTCGGGTTGCTGGAGGGCGGGCACACCGTGCTCGCCGAGGAGTGCGCCGAGACCGGATCCACACCCGGACGCTTTTGGCTCGCCCCCTGAACTGGTCAGTGCATGGGGCCCCAGAGGTCCTTGGATAGGGAGGACCACGCCTCCTCGAGCGGACCCATCGACGAGGCCAGGTTCAGGTCGCCGGTGACCTGGACGGTGTGTGAAGCGGTGCGGAAGGTCACCGAGTGGGCCTTGACCGTGCGCCCCCCCGGGAGCTTCGTGCCCTCGGTGACAAAGGGCCCGAGCGTCTGCCCGTGGTGGGTGGCGAGCAGCCCGGACCAGGTGGTGCGCAGCTCCTCGAGGCGGCGCGCCTCGGCGCTCTCGCTCGGCGATGTCGGCCGGAATTGCTGGCTCTCGCGCTCGGGCACGGTCGGCCAGACTTCGGTCCAGCGGCCGTCGTCGTGGATCCGCATCCGGTATCCGGTCTCCGCCACCGAGACTTCGAGGAGGCAGCAGCCCTCTGGCCATTCGGACATGGTGGGCTCCGGGGTTTCGGGGCCGGGCTCGCTTGCCGCGGGATCGGTCGCCTCGGGTACGGTCGCTTCGGGAGAGGTCGCCTCGGGAGCGGATGCTTCGGGCGCGGGCGGCTGGGGTGCAGAGACCGGCGCCTGCGGGGGGGCCGACCCGCCGCACCCGAGCAGGACGAGGAGCAGGATCAGACGGTCCACTCGTCGGACCCCGTGACCTGCTTCAACGCGGCGACGAAGGGCGCGTAGTGCCAGTTCTGGATGTCCATACCGTTGGACATGATGTTGTCGCTCGGGCCCTTGTTGGGCAGGCCGCCCGGCGGGACCTCGGCGTTGTCGGCGATGAACTGACGATAGGCGGGGTCGAGCGGCGTGTTCGGCGCCTCGCCAGCCCCCAGGTACTCGTCGGCCAGACCGAACATGTGGCCAGCCTCGTGGTTTGCCGTGACCTGGGTCTGCACGTCGAGCACCTGCACGTCGACGCGGCGGTCGTTCGCGTTGTTGCGGGCGGCGCTCTCCTCGCCCTTGTTCTCGCGGATCATCTGATCGTCGGAGGCGCCCTTGTCGGTCAGCTCGTCGGCAACGGACTCGGTCCGGTCCCGGGCCAGCTCGAGGTTGCTCCTGGCCCCGCCCTCCGCGCTGGCGCGCCCGCGAAGCTCCACGTTCCATTCGGGGTGGGCGACGAGGTCCGCCGCGGGAGCGGCGAGGCTGGCCACGTCGGTGGCGTCGAGATCCGAATCACCCGAATCGAACCACACGCCTATGGTGGCCTGGCCGCCGTTGCGCACCCGCGTCTGGCTGGTGTCTCGGCTGTCGAGGATGGTGGTTCCCGACTCATCGCCTGCGGCGTTCGCATCGCAGGTATTGCCGCCCGCTCCATGGTGGTACCCGCTGTCACACACCGAGGCAGGGCCGTCACCCGTATCGGGCGGGTACTTGTGCACCGTGATCTTGAAGTGCGGATCGGCGTCATCTTCGACGACGTCGACGAAGACGTCGATCTCCCGCGTCCAGAACTCCCGGGTGGACCGGATGCGGTGGTTGAGGCTCCAGGTGCCGGAAACGGTGGACGCGAAGTCCATGCGGAACAGGTCCTTCTCGTCCTGGGTCCAGTTCAGCTCGGCAGGGGACACGCCGACCGGGGCGTTCGCGGGGTCGCCAGGCTGGAAGTCGTAGGAGACCTTCAGGGTGATGTTCAGGTCGGTCCCTTCCAGGGATGCGTCGAACACCCCACCGGTGGGGGTGAGGAAGTCGTCGACCGGCATCCAGCACGTCTGGAAGAAGACCTCCTCCTCCTGCTGGGCGATCTCCTCGGGGGAGGGGCCCAACCAGCCGCCCATATCGGCTGAAAAGTCTCCGAGGCCCGAGCCCATCGTCTGCTGGGCGAAGGCGTTGCCCATGGCCCCCTGCGTGCCTCCACCCGCCTGTGCGGGTGCCGGGGCTTGCTGGGGAGCTTGGGATTGTCCGGGCGTGCTTTGCTGAGAGGAGTTCATCGCGGGCCCATCCTAGATGTCAGAATGGCGAGTGCAAAGGGGAAAGAGCACTGGGCGACGCCAGGTGGTGGAGGGCCACGAAGCGCGCGCGGCGTGCAGAAAAACCAAAAATATCCAAATCGACTGCCTACGCATCGTATAGACTTAACATGCATCCCATCATGTCGGACGCGTCGGGGAGGACACGACGCTCACCCAGTTCCTCGAGGACGAAGACGGGAACACCGCCATCGAGTATGGGTTGATCGTGTCCCTCATCGCGATCGCCATCATGGGCTCGTTCTACACCGTTGGGAACAGCCTGAACAAGAGGTTCAGCGGGCTCGGCTGCACGATTGATTGAGCCCCGGGCCGGTGGGAAACAGGCTTTTGAGAGAGCCAGCAGCAGGCGCTGTGTCAGGACCAAGAACGCTATGAAGTCACAGCGGCGGAGAACCCCACCGAACGACCGGCGCTAACGCAATTCGCCACGCCGCGGGCTCTTGCCGCCGTTCTTTCGGCACGGCTCTCCACCTTTGGTCGCGTGTGGCCGCCCGCGGTTTCCGCGGTCGACCGGGCGCTCGCTTAGCAGGCTGCTTTCTGCAGCCTGCTACTCGCACCAGTAGTAGCCGTAGTAGTCGAGCCAGCCGCAGGTCTCGCCGCTCTCGCAGGCGTGCTCGTAGACCTCGCCCTCGTCGCACCACCGCACGGTGTTGCCAGAGCACTCGCCATTCCAGTCCAGGCCGCCACAGGGATCGCTGCTGTCGCTGCCGGAGTCGCTGCCGGTGCCCCCGCCGATGTCGGCGCCGGTGATATCCGCGGCGATGTCACAGAAGTCGGTCCACTCCGGGTCGGCTTCCGTGTCGGTCTGGGTGTCGCGCTGGGGGCAGCTCTCGTCCTCGGACCATGCAACCCACAGGTGGCCCTTGCCGACACTCTCGGCGTAGTCGCGGAACACGGCGTAGTCGCCGTTACGGGCCTTGAACACTGCCAGGTCCGGGCACTCGTTGCTCGCGGCCTGCTCGATCAGCTGGTGGTTGAAGCCCATGACGATCTCGTACATGTCATGGGTGGTGCTGTTCCAGCAGCAGGTCTTGGACTGGTTGTAGACCAACTCGGCGAGCACGTAGTCGGCGTCGGTGCGGTACTCCTTGTCGACCTGCTCCTTGGTCTTGCCGAAGTTGCTGCTCATCAGCGCGTACAGGTCTTCGAAGGCGTCCTCGCGGCGGATCCGGCTGGCGCAGGAGGCCGGGCGCTGGGAGAGGTTGTCGCGCTGAAGCTCGATGCGCTCGATGAGGACCTCGCGCTCTTCGTCGGCGCTGAGTTGGCCGAGCAACTGCTTGAAGATGTCCGGACGGGAGCCGATGGCCGCGTAGTTGGTGGAGCCGATGTAGTGGTTGGTCCGATCGACACTCGGGACGATGTTGACCCAGCGGCCACCCTTCACCACGGGGGTGCGCCAGCGCTTCAACCCTCCACCCAGCTGGGCATAGGCCACACCCTCGCCGCTCTGTGCCGAGCCACCGGTCATCTGGTCGGTGAAGTAGGACTTGGAGATGGACGGGCCGTACCACTTGGGCTGGATGCGCGGCATGGAGCCGAACATGATCTCCGCGTTCATCTTGCCGCCGGACAGGGTGGCGACTTCCTTGACCACCATCACGTGGCCGATGCCGTTGCTCTGCCACCGCTCGACGAGGAGATCACCCTCGCGGGTCTGCGCCGGCACCAGGTTGAAGGTGTTCTTCGCGCTCGCGACGTGCATGGAGCCGAAGTTGGTGAGCAGGCGCAGCATGAAGTGCCCGACGCGCTTGTTGAGGAAGATCTCGTCGAAGTAGGCGCCGGCGTAGGCATCTTCGCCGAGGAAATCGACCGCGTCGTCCTTCGCGCTGGTGAGGTACTTGGCGCGCAGGGCCTCGTCCTGGGGCCAGTTCTCGACGATGTACGCATCGTTCGCGTTGGCGTAGTCGTCCGTCTTGTCCTCGTAGGCCGTCCGGTACCAGGGCGTGCCGCTCACGCGCTGACCGGCGTGGGTGACGACGCCGAAGTGCCCGTAGTGCAGGGTCCCGTAGGTCGGGTGCCAGGCAGACATGAAGAAGGGCAGGTTGTACCAGGAGGCGAAGGTCGCGCGGAAGAACATGCCCATCTCGGCGCACTCGAGCGCCGGGGAGGGCAGCGTCTTGCCCCAGGGGGTGGTGAGCTGAGCGGTGACATACCCGTTATCGCCGGTGGTCTGCTCGAGGCCGTCGACCCAACGGGCGTACTTCTCGTCCCAGGAGAGTCCGCTGTTCTCGGACCAGGCGATGCCGGCCTCATCGGTGCGGTGGTACCAGCGTCCGGTGACCTCCCACACCTCGGTGCTCCGACTGACCCACGAGGGCGGCCCGTAGGCATTGACGCCCACCGAGCGGTAGTCCTCGGGCACGACCTGGAGCAGCGGCTTGCCGTAGTCCCGATCGATCGGGATGTCGAGACCGGGCTCGTCCATCCAAGAGTCGTCGTAGCTGGCGAGGGGCGTGAGCTGCGAGTCGCAGGCAGCGAGGCCGAACACCGTAGAGAACGCCAAAAACAGCAGAATGCGCATCACAAATCCATACAGAACTTGGTAACAACCGCTCGTCCCAGAAAAAAAAGCGGGACGAGCGGTGGCTTTTCCTAGCTCGTCGGGGCCCAGTCCGCAAGTCCGTCGGGCACCTGGCTGGTAACAAAGGCGCGAGGCGAGAAGGCCAGGGAGGCGCGGGTTCCTCATCGAGGCTACACAGGGTGACCTGCCCCCATCGGATGCAAAGAGGCAACCCCATGACCATTCGCTGCCTGGTGCTCTTGACCCTCGCCTTCCTCTTCGTCTCCCCGGCCTTCGCCCAGGATCCACCTGCAGTGGAGGAGGAGGCCACCGAAGCCCCCACCGCAGCCGATTTGGCCTCGGAGACCCTGCTCGGGCAACTCCCCGAGAGTGTCCAGGCGTCTGGCCAGGAGTGGGCGGAGGCCTGGCACGCCATCCCCCGCCTCGTGAGCCTCCAGGCCACCTCCGAGCCGTCCCAGGACCTCGCCGAACAACTCGCGGAGCAACTGAAACTGCTCGGGGAGAAGACGTTCTCCAACCGCGAGTGGAAGAGCTACTGGGAAAAGCAAGCCACCACAGCCGATGCACTGACTGCAGCGTTGCGCGAGGCCAACGCCGCTGCGGACCTGGTCGACGGGATCGAGCGTTGGGCCGAGCTCGCCAAGAAGAAGGTGCCCAACCAGGACAAGTTCTTCGAGGCGCTCGAATCCCAGCGCGATGCCCTCGAGGACCGTCTCGAGGCTGCGCTGGAGGAGAAGGGCCCCGGCCTCGACCGGGAGCAGACCGGGCCGGAGGTCACCGACCCCAACCCCTACGAGCGCCGGAGCATGATCCTCGCCACCTTGGAACGCCGCATCGAAGCCCAGGGACTGCGGCGCGCGGTCGTGGCCTCGGAGGTCACGTTCATCGAGCAGCAGCTCACGGCGGAAGCCATTCTCGCTGAAGCCCTCGACAAGGATCTCGAGCTGGCCGTCACAGAGTTGGAGATCGCGAGCAGCCAGGCCAACGAGGACGACGTATGGGGCGGCCTCTGGACGGAGATCGCAGACGCGTCGGCCACCAAGGTCGAGCGGATCCGCGATGAAGCGGTGTACGGACGCGCCCGGGCGCGAAGTCGCCAGGTGGAGCTCGGACTTGCGCGGTCCCAGATCACCTTCCGCGATGGCCGCATCGCCGAGCTGAACACGGAGTACGAGACGGAGGCGGCCCTCGGAACCTGGTTCACCGCCACCTGGGAGACCTTCCTGCTGTGGCTGCGGCACCAGGCCTGGAAGATCGGGATCGGCCTGTTCCTGATCTACCTCGGCGTCCGTATCGCCCTGCGCCTGATCAACCGCGCGAAGGTCTACATCCTGGAGCAGGCCGACGACGACCCCGATGTCGACGATGACAAGGACCAGCGCCGCCAGACCCTGGCCGATGTCTTTGCCAGCGTCACCCGAATCGCGATCTACATCGTCGGTGGGTTGCTGGCGCTGGAGCAGATCGGGCTGAACACGGGCCCGATCCTGGGCAGTGTCGCCATCCTCGGTCTGGCCATCTCCTTCGGCTCCCAGAACCTGGTTCGCGACGTGGTCAACGGCTTCTTCATCCTGCTCGAGAACCAATACGCGGTGGGCGACGTGGTCACCGTCAATGACGCGACCGGCACCATCGAGCGCATCTCGATCCGCTCCACCTGGGTCCGCTCGGCCACCGGAGACCTGCATGTCGTCCCCAACGGGTCCATCAGCCTGGTGTCCAACCTCACCCGCGGATGGTCGAAGGCCACCTGCGAAATAGGCGTCTCCTACGAGGCCGACCTCGGCCAGGTCGAGGAGGTGATCAACCGGGTCGGCGGAGAGATGTACGCCGAGGAGGAGTGGAAGGAGATGCTGGAGGAGCCCCCGAAGTGGATCGGCGTCACCAGCCTCGGAGACTCCGCCGTGGTCGTGCGCACCCAGGTGAAGGTCACCCCGGGCAGCCAGTGGGCGGTGACCCGCGAGCTGAACCGTCGCCTCAAGCTGGCGTTCGACGCGGAAGGCATCGAGATCCCGTACCCGCAGACGGTCATCCACCAAGCAAATTAGTCCGGCCGCGCGCAGTGGGGCCTGTGGACGCGCGGGCTATCCCCCGTCCGTCCTCGGGAGATCCCCGCGCCGCTCGCAAAGGGGCCTGTGGACGCGCGGGCTATCCCCCGTCCGTCCTCGTGCAACCGATGCCGCTTCGCGCCATCGGCGGCTTCGCCGCTGGACCTTCGGTCCCGTTGCCCTCCGGGCGCGGCGGGGGGCCCTCCCGCGCTACGCGGCCCCTCTGCGCGCGGACCGACCACT
>JAFDJI010000527.1 GCA_019307545.1 Deltaproteobacteria bacterium
TCCGGGGCGGTGGGAGGCGTGCTCCTTGAGGGACCGGAGGTGATCACTGCCGGGCAGAGGGCCGGCCTCTGGGTGGCCGTGGTGTGTATCGGAGCGGGGCTCGCGCTGTGGTGGCTCAGCCGCTCGCGCCGCGTCTCCCCCACCACCCTCCTCGACTACGCGCTGCTGTTCGAGGTCTTCGGGGCCTTTGGAATCCTCGGCGCGGGCTTCATCCTGACCCTCGGCGAGGTGGACTTCGCCTCGTTGAACTTCATAGGTGTCAGCTGGGTCGGGGTGTGGATCATCGGGTTTGCGGTGATCGTCCCCGCGACACGCGGAAAGAGCATCCTGGCGGCCTTCGCGGCGGCCTCCATGGGTCCCCTCGGGGCCCTGATCGGATCGGTGGTCCACGGGGTGCAGATCCCCGTCAATGTCTGGCTGGCGGTCACCGTTCCCGACTTTCTCTGCGCTGGTATCGCGGTGTGGCTCTCGGGGATCGTCTTTCGGCTCGGACGTCGCATCCACAAGGCGGAGCAGATGGGCCGCTACCGCCTCACCGAGCGTCTCGGCCGTGGGGGGATGGGCGAGGTGTGGCGCGCCGAGCACGAGATGCTGGCCCGACCCGCGGCGATCAAGCTCATTCGGCCGGAGCGGCTCGGGGAAGTCGATTCGGAGACCGGCTTGCGCATGCTGCGGCGATTCGAACGGGAGGTGCAGACCACCGCGACCCTGACCTCCCCCCACACCATCGAGCTGTACGATTTCGGGCGGACGCCGGATGGCGCCTTCTTCTACGTGATGGAGCTGCTCAACGGGCTGGACCTCGCGACGCTGGTGGAGCGCTTCGGACCCCTCTCCCCGGACCGCGTCGCGTACCTGTTGATACAGGTGTGCAGCTCCCTCTCGGAGGCACACCTGGCTGGACTCATCCATCGCGACATCAAGCCGGCGAACATCTACCTGTGTCGGAAGGGTATCGAGTACGATTACGTGAAGGTCCTCGATTTCGGCTTGGTGAAGACCATGGGCGACACTCATGCCAGGGAGACGAGACTCACCGCCGAGGGCGTCGCCGCGGGGTCGCCGGCCTTCATGGCGCCCGAGGTAGCCACCGCAGGAGTGGTGGATTCGCGGGTCGACCTCTACTCCCTGGGGTGCGTGGCGTACTGGCTGCTCACCGGGCAGGTCGTGTTCGAGGGGACCTCCGCTGTTCAGGTGGTCATGCAGCATGTGCAGAACGAGCCCACGCCACCCTCCCGTCGGACCGAGCTGGAGATCCCGCCCGCTTTGGAACAGATCGTGATGGACTGCTTGGCGAAGAGCCCGTCGGATCGGCCCGGATCGGCGGACGAATTGGCGCAGCGCCTGCGGGAATCCGGCCTTGCCGTTGCGTGGTCTGCCGATCGCGCGCAACGGTGGTGGGAACGGCACCTCCCGGAACATATGCAGTCCAAAGGGCTTCAGACTCCGGCCGCTTTGGCCGAAGGGGGTCTATCGGGAGCATGATGGACGCTCACCGCACCCCTACCGACGCGGACCACGCCAGCAGGCGTGCGGCGGAGGAGCGACATCCGACCCTGGTCATCGCCTTTCACCCCGAGCCGGCGTACATCGGGCGCAACCGAACGCTGGAGGACGGCGAGGTCCTCCTCATCGGGCGCAACTCGAGGGTGCTGGGTGCCGGGGCGCTGAACGACACGCGGGTCTCGCGCGAGCACGCGGAGGTGCGGCGTTCAGGGGATGACGTGCGCATCCGCGACCTCGAGAGCCGCAACAGCACCTGGGTCAATGGAGAACCCATAACGACGGCCACCCTTGCTCCAGGGGATGTGATCGAGATCGGCGACCTGGTCCTGGTCGTGCAGTTCCTGCCCGTCCGGTGGTTTCCTCCGCGACACCCTCGGCTGGTGGGGATCAGTGCGGCCCTGGCGGGGGTGCTCGCCCAGGTCGACCAGGTGGCCCAGGGGTTCTCCACCGTGCTCCTGCTCGGCGAGACCGGCACCGGGAGGGAGTTGGTCGCGCGTGAGATCCACGAGGGGAGCGGCCGGTCCGGTCCCTTCGTGGCCCTGGACTGCGGGGGTCTACCCGACGATCTGGTCCACAGCGAGCTGTTCGGCCACGTCGAAGGGGCGTTCCCGGGGGCCGATCGGGACCAGACCGGTCTGTTGGAGGCGGCGCGGGGGGGGACGCTGTTCCTGAACGAGATCGGCGGTGCCTCGTTGGTGCTCCAGGGCAACCTGCTCCGATTCCTGGAGGAGGGCGCAGCGCGGCCCCTCGGGTCGGACCGCGCGATCCAGTCGGACGCCCGGGTCATCGTCTCAACCGACCGCAGCCTGCGTGAGTTGGTGGAGGCGGGATCGTTCCGAGAGGACCTCTTGGCGCGCCTGTCGCGGGGGGAGATCCTGGTGCCACCATTGCGAGAGCGGCGGGAGGACATCGTCCCGCTGGCGACCTATTTCGCGCGTCGGTATACCGACGGGCCCGTGGTCCTCTCCCGTGCGCTCGCGGTCGCACTGCTGATCCAGCCTTGGCCGGGCAACGTCCGGGAGCTCCAGGGCGTGGTGGAGCGGGCCGCTGTGGAAGGCGTCGAGGAAGACCGCGTGGAGCTCACTCCCTGGGTGGAAGAGGTGCTGCGCCCGGAAGTGGACGACGGAACCTCGCCACTGGTCGGGACCGAGCCCAGGGCGCGCCCGGAGCCCGAGGTGCTGGTCGCTGCCCTGCGTGCGCGGGTGGGGAACGTCAGCGTGGCGGCGACGGACCTCGGGGTGAGCCGGAGCACCCTGTACCGATGGATGCGGGACGCGCGGATCGACCTGGAGCGGCTCAGCTACGAGTGGGAGGACCTCACCGACCCCTGGCCGTGATGCCCGCCGGTCCGGAGGTTCGGCCCGTCGTAGATCCCTGACCCCAGGTGATCCGCACCGGAAGCCGTTCGAGAGACATCAACCGACAGCGTAATGGATTGGCATACGATGCTTTTGTTGAGCTATATTGAGCAGCGGTCGTTGGGCTGCGTGTAACGCCCCGCAGCTACGCTCTCGAACCGGCTCCACTCCTCGCTCCTCGGCAGGCCCATGACAAAGACACAGCGTCGCGGCTCCTCCCAGGCACAAGTGCCCGCGCAGAACGCCGACACGTCCACATCCACTTCCTCAGCAAGCGGCGGGGGAGGGCCCGTCATGGGCCCATCGCCCGAAGAGGGAGGCCCGGAGGAGGACATCACCGAAACCGCAGAACTCCGCGGCAACATGGCGGCGCAGGGCGTCGCGATGGGCGATAGCGGCCAGGCGGGCGCTGCGATGCCCGGCGGGGCGGGCGGCGGGGGCGGATCCGGAGGCGGCGGTGGAGGAGAGCTCCCCTTCAAGGAGGAGATGGAGGAGCAGTTCGGCGAGGACTTCAGCAACGTCATGGTCCAGTTCGGGATGTCCGCCGAGCTGGGGGCCATGAACGCGAACGCCGCCGCGTCCGGCGAGACGGTGATGTTCGACTCGGCCAACCCGAGCAAGGAGGAGGTCGCCCACGAACTCACCCACGTGGTGCAAACCCGCAGGGGGGGTGGGTCAACGGCACCCCAGTTCAGTTCGAAGGACATCAGCAGCCCCTCCGACGCGTCCGAACGCGAGGCGTCGTCCGTGGGCGCGCGGGTCGCCGCCGGAGGGCAGGCGGGTGC
>JAFDJI010000528.1 GCA_019307545.1 Deltaproteobacteria bacterium
CGTGATGCCCGGTCTCCAACACTCCGGCGAACCCATGGGTCGGGTCGGTGAGGGCCAGCACATCCGTCCAGCCCGTCCCGGTGTCCAACACCTGTCCGACCACGCCGCGCGCGCCGAGCACGGCCATTCGCGGCCCGATCCCGTGCTCGGCTCCGACGTCCAATCTCAGCGTCTGGCGGCCGCCGCCGCCCCGCGCGACCACGTGGGCAGACACCGCCTCGAGGCCGTGCCTGTCGCGCATCTGCAGTAGATGCGCGAGCCGTCTTCGCTCGGCATCCAACCCCCGCAGGTGCAGCACCTCCATCCGGAGCCGATCCTGGTCCCGCTCCAGGTTGTGCAGGGAGTCCGCCACTGCGGTCGTGCGGAGGTGACGGGCCCAGGCGCGCCGTGCACCGTCCGCGCCGGCGGCGACTTCCCCCTGGAGCGAGGTGAACGAGGACCGAACCCGGTCGGCACCCGCTCCGGAGACCACCGTACCCAGGGCGAGCGCCGAAAGCAGTCCTGCCACCAGGGTGGGTCTGATCCAGGCTCGGTCGACGCGTATCTGGGCGTGCCTGGAGGAGGGTGGCACCGCCGTGGCCTCGCTCCGTGGGCGCAGTTGTTGCGGTGCGGGGCGGAACTGCTTCTCTGGAATGCCACCTCGGCGGACCGGACGGGCGTTCAGCATGCCACCGCCCGCAGCAGGTCCATCTCCTCCAGGATGCGGCCTGCTCCGAGGACCACGGCGGACGCCGGACGTTCCGACCGCACGACCGCCAGCCCAGTGGCCTCTCGCAGCGCCGCGGGCAACCCAACGAGCTGGCTTCCGCCGCCGGTGAGGACCACGCCGTGGTCCACGATATCGGTGGCCAACTCCGGCGGGCTTTGGTCCAGGACCGATCGGATGGCGTTTCCGACGGCCTCCACGTGCCCCCGGATCGCCCGGTAGGCTTCGTCTCCGGATACTTCTGCAGAACGGGGCACGCCCCGCCGCAGGCACCTCCCGCTCACCCGGTGTACCTTGGGCCGTTTTGGTGGAAGCGCGGTCGCCACCGCCTCCTTGAGGCTTTCCGCCGTGGGCGTCCCCACCAGGAGCTGGCGCTCGCCGCGTAGGAATTCGATGAGAGAGCGGTCCATGCCCGAACTGCCTCCGGGCACGACCCTGCTCGCCACCACCCCAGCCATGGAGAGCACCGAGACCTCGGTCGCGCCGCCGCCGAGATCGACCACCATGTGCCCCGAAGGCCGCTCCACCGGGAGGTCGGCACCCAGGGCCGCGGCCAGGGGCCGCGGGACGAGGTGCACGTCCCGGGCGCCCGCTGTCTCGCAGCTCTCCCGCAAGGCGCGCCGCTCCATGTCGGTGGCGTTGTGGGGAATGGCGATCACCATCTTCGGGCTCACCCAGGCGTTGCGACCATGGATGCGGCGCACCAGGTGCAGCAGCAGCGCCTCCGCAACCTCGTAGTCGTGGATCTGGCCGTCCCGAACGGGCCGTACGGCCTCGATGTCGCGCGGAGTGCGCCCCTCCATGGCGCGGGCTTCCTCCCCCACCGCCAACACCTTTCGCCGTCCCCGCCGATCGGTGTGGACCGCCACCAACGTGGGCTCCCGGCACACCACCCCTACGCCCCGCTGGTAGATGCGGGTATTCGAAGTGCCGAGATCCACTGCAAGATCTTGGCTGAACAGCCCGAGAACGGCGCTGAGCATTCGGCCTGGGGGAGAGTCGGTGGGGGGAGGGGGAGGGCGCGGGTGGGGACGTCAGCACGGAGATCGGCTGGTCGTGCTGGTTATAGCAACCGCCGATCCGCCACAGCAAGCGCAATTCCGGCTACGGCGCTCGATCCACGTGGATCGCAGACTCAAATACCAACCCCCGCGCTCCCAATCGGGGCGTCCCGGTGCGGTACCGAACCCGTTGCGAACAGGGTTCGGGACCGACCTTGCAGACGGTGGCGGCGCACGTTGGTAGATTACGACCCCAAGTGGGAAGTTCTCTCTCGTTGCCGACGTTCCCGCCGGCACACGTGGAGCATTCGCTCCCCTGCCGTCACGAGGCAACCATGAACCGCATCGTTCGGGCCACCGCGATCGTCATCGGACTCACCACGCTGGCGTTGGCTTGCAGCCGCGCGCCGTACACCAAGCGGATCCAGTTCAATCTCATCCCCAACGGGATCATGAACGGGATCGGGAAGACGGCCTACACCTCCATGCTGGGGGAGAACAAGGTCGCTCGCGGCTCGGACAACGCGCGCACGCTCACCCAGGTGGGCCGACGTATCGCCAGTGCGGCCGACGAGCCGAAGTTCAAGTGGGAGTACTCCCTGATCCAGGAGGACACGGTCAACGCCTGGTGCCTCCCCGGCGGGAAGATCGGCTTTTACACGGGCATTCTTCCCGTTCTCGAGAACGAGGCGGGGATGGCATTCGTCATGGGACACGAGGTCGGTCATGCCACTGCCCGACACGGTGCGGAGCGGTTGAGTCAGCAACTCGCGCTCCTCGGTGGGTTGGTGGGGTTGGAGGTGTACCTGTCCAACGAGTCCCAGCTCACGACGGCCCAACGCGCGGCCATCCTGGGTGCCATCGGGCTGGGCGCGGAGGTCGGGGTGATGCTGCCTTTCTCGCGCGCCCACGAGTCCGAGGCGGACATCATCGGCCTCATGTACATGTCGAATGCGGGCTACCCGCCGGAGGAGTCCGTGAAGATGTGGGACCGGATGGCCGCCTTGGGGGGGTCGTCGATGCCGACCTTCCTCTCCACCCATCCCCCCCACGAGAAGCGAAAGGAAAATCTGCGGGAGTGGATGCCCAAAGCCCGCAAACGTTACCAGCGAAACGCCCTCAATCACGACACGCTGGTGACGCTCTGGGAGCAGTGAGAAGCAACTGGGTGCCCTGAACCCCTTGATAGCTGGCCGCAGCCTCATTACCCGCGTGGGGTCGGAGGTCTAGGTTGTCCATCCTCGAGTCGATGCGTTCGGGGACCGACTCCACCGCGATGCAGGTAGTGCTCGCCTTGGTGCTCGTTTCCTTCGTGTTCTGGTACTCCTCGCCCATGGAGGACAAGTCCTCGGTGGTCGCCGTGGTGAACGGCACCAAGATCATGGACACCTCTCTCACCCGGCGCCTGCGCATCGAGTCGCGGCGATACGAGCGTGCGCTGTCGGACGCCGAGGCTGCTGGGCTCCAGGAGCAGGTCCGGATGTCGCTCATCCAGGATGAGGTGATGCGGCAGGAGTCCCAACGGCTGGGCCTGGAGGTGTCGGATACCGAGGTCGCCCGGGAGTTGCTCCGCTACGACCTCTTCAAGAACGAAGAGGGCCTGTTCGACGAGCGCATCTACCAGAGCTGGCTGCGCCGCAACGCCTATGCGAGCCGGTCCGACTTCGAAGAGGAGATGCGTGAGGACATCTTGCGCGCCAAGCTCCGTTCCCTGGTGTACATGGGCGTGACGGTCTCCGACGCGATCCTCGAGCAGTCCTTCGTCGAGCAGAACACCCGTATCGACCTCCAGTACGTGCGGGTGCGCCCGCCGGTGTTCGAGGACGACGTCGAGGTGGGCGAAGAGGCCATCACCGCCTTCCTCGCCGGGAGCGCCCAGCGGGTGCTGTCCGTCTACGAGGCCGACTTCGATCGCCTCTACGACATCCCCCAGAA
>JAFDJI010000529.1 GCA_019307545.1 Deltaproteobacteria bacterium
GGCCTGTCCCTGGAGGACACCGGCGAGACGATGCGGCTGCTCGCCAACGACGGCGTAACGGTGCTCGCGAGCGTCTCGTACGGCACGGCATCGGGTGGCTCCACCCCCGCGCCGGACGATGCCTCCCTCGTCCTCGACCCGGAGGTGACGGGCTCCGCCTACGTCGATCACTCCGGGGGGGGCGGAGCAGTCGGGTCGTTCAGCCCAGGTACCTTCGCGGACGGCTCGGACTTCGAAGGACCCCGAGCGTTCTACGGTGGGGAGCAATGACACCATGAACCCTTCCACCCACCTCGTCCTCTTCCTCGCGCTCTCTACTTCAAGTACGGCAGTCACTACATGAGCGTAGTCACAGCCCGAGCAGACGCAGCGCGCTCCCCACGACCAGACTCGTGGCGTTGGCCGCCAGGGAGACGAGGAGGGCGCGGCCCAGGCGCATAGGGTGCGCGACGAGGGCGATCACCACCGCCTCCAGCCCGACCACCAACAGCTCCCCGCTGAACACGAAGGCGCCGTAGTCACTCACCACCCGCGTCCAGCCGAACCACAGCAGCGGGTGACTCAGCCCGGTGGCGACGAACGAAGCGACCAGGGCACGACCAACGTCGACAGCGGGGTCGTGGCGCCGCGTGGCCGCGACGACCACCGGGGCCTCGATCACCTGGGTGAGCAGGAAGGCCGGCAGCCACGAGGCGAGCAGGGAGTCCGCCATGTCCTGTCTCCCGAGCGCTTGGGATTCCGATAGACTCGGGGCGAGAGGTGCCCAATGCTCGTCCTCACTCTACTCTGCGCGCTGGCCTGGGCAGACATCCCGCCCGATCCCTCCTACGTCGAAGGGTGTACCGCGGCGCAGCACACCACCAGCGAGGTGGAGTGCCGTGAGTGCGACGCCTGGCATGGCGGACGCGAGGACTGCGAGAAGCTCGAGCCCGAGGGCTGGCGGACCGCGTGCCGGACCGCTGGCGCGTCGGTGTGGTCCGAGGTGATGTGCCGACCCCGCAAGTCACCGCCGGTCGTCACCGACCCCAGCCTGATCCCGGAGGTGGGGGTGACGACGGGCGACAAGCCCTACGAGACCAAGCCCGAGACGACCCCGCCCGTCGAGCCGAAGCCGCCGGTCCACGTGGATGCCCCGCCGATGGACGCGGGCGATGATTGTGCCACCACCCCGACACAGGCGAGCTGGCTGCTCGTCGGCCTCAGCCTGCTGTTGGCGCGGCGGCGTCGGCGCGCCTGAGCAGCGCACCCGTCCCCACCGGACCCGCGGGACCGAGCGAGGCGCCGAGCCATGCCACGGCAACCAGGCCCGCCCCCAGCAACGCCGCCGCGACGAGCACCAGGCCGAGCACCAGCGCGGGCGCGCGCAGCCCGGTGGTGAGCCCGAGCATCCCCGGAAGGGCGCCCAGGAGGAGGGCCAGGCACGGGATGCCGAACGCCAGGCCCGGGCGGTCGGGCATCAGGTGGTGGGTGGCCTTGAGCGTCAGCGACATCGGGATCTGGAACAACATCATCCCGAGCATCGCGGCGAGCGGGCTCCACAGCAGGAAGCCGAACAGCGGGGCGGAGAGCACGAGCCCGGCGACCCCGACCGGAAGCCAGCCGATGCGGTCGCCGAGGAAGCCGCCCGCCATCTTGCCGAGGCAGGCGAACAGCGCGAGCCCCATCACGACCTGCGGCACCTCGGCACGCCACGCCGCCGCGACCACTCCCCCGCCGAGGGCGCGAAGACACACGCCGACGAACAGCAGGCCCAGACAGAGGATGACGGCTGGCCAGAGGGCGCGCCCAACCCGTGGCAGCGCCGAAGTCCCGGCCCGGGCGGAGTCGGTGAGGCGCGAGACCGGCACCGCGGTCGCGAGCAGGGCTGCCGCGACGACGAGCCCCACGTCGTAGCCGTGCGCTCCGAGCCAGATCCCCGCGGCGAGCCCGACTGCTCCCGGTCCGACGAAGACCCCGGACTCGGTGGCCCGGTCTCCCGAAGCCCGCAGGACGTGCGCGCCGGCGCCGACGTGGAACAGGGCGTTGCCCACCCCAAGGAGGACCACACCCGCCAGCGGAGCGAACCCGCCGGCGACCAGCCCCGCGGCGGGCAGCACCGTCCCCGCCACGGCAAAGACCTGCCAGGCCGCGCGTCGATCCGCGAGCCACCCCAACGGCGCCTGTAGCCCGAAGGCCAAGACGCTGTACAGCACCACCATCCCGAGCACGAAGGCCTGCTCGTGGCGGCCGTGACCCAGGTGGAAGAACACCAGCCACCCGCTCGCCAGGTCGACCAGGGCATGCGCGAGCCCAAGCTGCAACGCGTCGGTGGTGGCGGGGGTCCTACTCAGATGCCAGACCTGCAGCCCGCTCGAATCCCGTGTTGCGGTGGTAGCGCTGGACGTTTGCAAGGAGTTGGAAGTTGCACCCGGTGCAGTAGTAGTCGGCGCGGCCGGGTTCGCTCACGGTGTCGTCATACCAATGGTGGTAGGCCATGGCCTCCTCGGCCGAGTACAGGTCCTCCGTGAGGGTGTAGGCCAGGGTGTCCCCGGCGCGTGCAAGGACGGTCCGGTCGCCGGTGACCTCGTACAGGTCGAGCAAGGCCCAGGCCATGTTGTTGTTCCCAGACAGGCCCTTGCCGTGGGCGCCCGAGGCAGCGAGCCAGCCGCCCCGCTCGTCGTCCCAGCACTGCTCCTCCATCGTCTGGTGCACGCGCTGGGCCCGCTCGAGGTACGCCTCGTCGCCGGTGGCCCGGTAGGCCCCGACCAACGCCATGATCATCGTGGCCTGGGGCCAGTCCATGACCAGGGTCCAGTCATAGCGACCCTCAGCCTCGTCCCAGGCCTCGGCGTCGGCCCGCGCCACCAGGTCCAGACCATTGGTCCGGTGGGCCTCCAACTCGGAGAGCTCCCACGCCCTGAAGCACATGGTGGCTCCGCTGCCGTAGACCGTGGCCAGGTCGAACACGTAGGGAAGGAACTGGTCGGGGTCGGTGACCATCATGTCGTAGCCCATGGCGGCCCCCCCCAGGAACAGCGCCCTCCAGGTCTCGTTGTGGGTGACCTCGTAGCCGTCGGCCAGCCCCGGGGCGCCGATGACGGCATCCATGGTGAGCACATGCGTGAGAAGGTAGGCTTGGAGCAGCGCCACCTCGTGCTCGACGGTGGTGCCGGCCATCTCGGCGTACCGACCCTCGCCGCGCTCCTCCCCGGCCGCGTACAGGACGCGGGGTGCGAAGGCGGTGGCATCCCCCTGCATGTCGCCTTCCCAGTCACCGTCCTCGGACCAGAAGTCGGCGACCAGGTGGTCCAGGATGGCATCGTGCTCGGTCTGGAAGCGCGGAGACACCTCCGCGGTGTCCTGCTCGCGGGGACACCCGGCCGCCGAGAGGACGAACAGCGCTGTCGCGAGTGCGATGCGGGCTTGCATGGGAACCTCCGTGTGGGGGGTGTGGCGCGTCATTCGACCACGACGGCGCAACCAATCTCCTCACCGAGCCAGCGTGCCTCGGTCTTCGCCATGCCCAGCGCCCGGGCGCGAACGGTCTTCTCGTCGAGGTCGCCGGGGAACAGGTAGGCGTCCAGCGCAGCGAGCTGCTCGGAGGCCGGCTCGGCGACCCCTTCGGTGCGATCGGCCCAGTCGGCGCTGACAGGACCGCGGCACGGACGGTATCACGGAGTCGTGGCAACCCCGTGGGCGTCATCGAGGACCCGCTGGCGAGTCCGTGAGCATTGCCTCGATCGCCCTTCCGAGGGCGGCCGGGCGGAAACCGAAGGGGCCGAGACCACCGGCGTAGGCCACGTGGCCATCGACGTCGATCAGGTACAGGCGCGTCGGCCAGGCGGCATACGCCTCGTTCACCCGGTCGTCCACGTCGTCGACGAGGGTGGGGATGCCCAGTTCCAAGGCGGCCTGGCACCGGCCCGCTTCGGCGCGGCGCTCCTCCAGGGTGGCCGGGTCGGTGGTGTCCGTCGAAGTGAGCTGGATGACCAGGCGAAGGCCCCAGCCGACCACACCTCCCCCGAGCCACCAGCCGTCGGTGGGATGGGCCTCGCGGATGTAGACCACGAGGAACTGGACGCGGTCGTGGTAGCGCTCGAAGAG
>JAFDJI010000530.1 GCA_019307545.1 Deltaproteobacteria bacterium
GGCGAGCTTCGCGTAGGCGGTCCGCATCTCGTCCATGTCGACCGTGTCGGCGTAGACGTTGTCGCCCAGGAACACGAACAGGTCGGGCTCCGCGGCGACCACCGCCTCCCAGATGGGCTGCGGTTTGTCCTCGTCGGCACAGGACCCGAAGGCGATGCGGGAGGGGACGCCCTCGGTGGCGTGTGCCCCTCCCAACAGGATGGCGACCAACAGAACCGTGCTCATACCGTGCTCCTCCGCCTCGGAGTGTCCACCATGGCCCCGTCGTCCTACTCGTGACGCACCGCTCGCAACCAGGCTCCAAATTCGCTGAGACGCAACCCGAAGCGCGCGATGTTCCCTTCGTGCAGTCTGTGCAGCTCGTTCATCGCCATCGCCACGACCGCATCGAGGTCCGCCGCGTCGACGATCTCGCGACCCAGCTGACGCAGCCGAGCAGGCTCGATCGCGTCTCTTCCCCGCACCATCTCGCGCACGATCTCGGCGAGCGCCGTGCGATAGCGGAGACGGAGTGGATCTGGCGCCGGCAGTGCGTCGCGAAGGACCGTGTACCGCTGGCACGAGCGCTCGTAGGCCCATGCGAAAAGGTCGCGCAGGAGCTCGAAGCGGGAGAGCTCGTACATGCCGAGGATGGCGTCGACGTAGCTCTTGACCGGAATGTCGACGAACGAGAGCGGCGCCAGGTTGTTCCTGATCAACGGGATGTTGGCGGCGAGCCGTGACACGCGCTTGTTCACGTCTTCGAATGGTTGGAGGTAGGGCAGGTGCACCATCACGAAGAAAGCCTGCTCGAACGGATCGTGGATGGCATCGGCCTTCTCCAGGAGCTGACCGAAGCACTCCTCGATCAGCTGTGGGACCCCGGTGGGCTGGTAGGCGGTGCCGGAGATGCTGACGGGAATCGTTCGAAGGCGCCCACCCCCTCCCGGATCGGCGAGCAGGTTGTCGGCCAGGATCGCGTGGAGATTCAGGATCGTGAAGTGGTTGAAACCAATGACCTCTGCGTCCTCGACCAGCATCTCGATCGCGGCCTTGTGATTGAGGATCATCTGAGCCTCGCGCTGGTCCTTGCCCTCGGCGGTCCGCCCGAACTCGATCAGATTCTGCGTGTCCAGCCGGGTGTAGGTGTTGCCCTCGAGGCGGCTAGACGACCAGGAGAGGTCGATCAGCAGGCGGTCCAGGATCTGACGCGCATAGGTCCCGGCCGGCCGCTCGGGTGCCGGGGAGCGTCCCAGAGCGTGCAGGCGCGACCGAAGCGCTTGGGAGAGGTAGGTGTCCTCGTTCGGCCGGTATCCGTCGAGCAGTTCGCGCCGGTAGCCGACGGGGCGACGCGACGTGAGCGGCCGGTGAACGAGACGCTCGACCTCCAACCCGGCAGGTGAGCGCCACTCGGGAATCCCGGTGGCCCTGGCCGGCACCTGTCGCCTGGAGGCCACCGGCTGGCCGGCGAGATTGCCGACGTACCGGCGTGCCGAGGCGCGCCCAACGGCGCTCAGTCGTCCAGCCTCGACCAGCCTAGCGAGGTGCCGTTGGAGCGTGCGACGTGGCACATCCGGGTTGAGTTCCGCGAGCTGTGCAATGCCCAGTCCCTCTGGGTGCTGCTCGACCTGGAGGACGAGAGCGGCAAGGAGAGCCGTTGGGATGCGTCGGGGAATGGAAGCCTCCGGTAGTGGCGCAATCCCAGTATCGCGCCACTTATGGTGGCGCAATCCCCGGCCTTGCGCCAAATCGATTGGCGCGATCACCCACATCACAGGGCATCACCGACCCATGCGGCCACGTCAGGGCTCCGGAAGCCACGGGTCGAAGAAGTTGTACCACTGCAGGGGGTAGCGCCGAGCCCACTCCTCCATTTGGTCCGCGAAGCGCTGGGCCCACTGCTGGAGGTCCTCCGCCCGGGTCGCGCGGCTGCGGAACGACGGCACAAGGGGCTCGCTGGCGATGACCCGGTAGGTGGTTGCGTCCTCCTTGAAGCACCCGAGCAGGAAGAGGGGGGAGTCGGAGAGGGCCGCGAGCAGGTAGGGGCCCGTCGGCACCGCCACCCGCCCCCCGAGCAGGGAGACCTCCGCGGTGTGCTCGTCGATGACCCGGTCCCCCTTGAGCGCCACCACCTCGCCGCGGCGTAGCGCCCGGAGCGCTTCGAGGGCCGCCAGGTCGTGGCCCTCGTTCAACGAGATGATCTGGGGCGCGTTGTCTTTCGCATAGCGGCGGATGAGGTGGAGGTACGGGTCACCCTGGGCGGTGTACTGCACCACGTTGACCGTGGGCCGACAGTCCTGCTCGGTCTGCAGCGCGGCCCCACCGAGGTCGCTGTTGCCCAGGTGCGAGGAGAGGAAGATCGCGCCCCCGCTCGCGATGGCCTCCCGCGCCGCCTCCGTCCCCTCGTGGACGAAGCGGAAGGCGTCCGGTCCACGTCCCAGGAGCAGGAAGCGGTCGACCAGGGAGCACGCGAAGGCGTGGTACAGGCGCAGGTTGCGCCACCACAGCGAGGGCGCTCCGGCGTCCGGGAAGACCCGGCGGAGGTAGGCCTGCGCCCCCCATCGGTGGGCGGCTGAGAACAGCAGGTAGAAGGAGGCCATGATCCACATGGCGCCGTAGGTGGGCCAGCGGCCCAACAGGCGGATCATCCACAGGAAGAAGGTCCAGCCCCAGATCCGTCCCAGGTGCGTCCCCTGCCACTCGCCGCCGGGCTCGGGGACCCGGTTGATCCACCGCGGAGGCCAGAAGAGCCGCCCGAGGGTCAGGCGGGTGTTCAACAGGGAGATCCGCACGTTGTCGTGGAACGGCCGGAAGGAGCTGACCCGCTCCTCGGGGTAGCGCACGGAGCACGGCACGTCCCGGACCGCGATACCCGCCCACAAGGCGCGGACCAGGACCTCCACCTCCCACTCGTAGCGGCGCCCGCGGAGCCGTAGCGCGTGCACCGGTCGGACCGGGTAGACCCGGTAGCCGCTCTGGCTGTCGCCGACCCGGTGCCCGGTCTCCACCCAGATCCAGAAGTTGGAGAATCGTCGGCCGAACCGGCTGGAGCCCGGCGCGCCGTCCATCTCCCGACAGCCCACGTGGATGGCGTGGGGGTCGGCTCGGGCCGCCTCGAGGAACCGGGGCAGCTCTTCGGGGAGGTGCTGTCCGTCCGCGTCGATGGCAACCAGGTGGGTGAAACCGTGGGCATGCGCGTGGTCGAGCGCGGTGGCCAGCGCGACGCCCTTGCCACGGTTCTCTGGATGGGTGAGCACCACCACGCCGTCGACCGCCCGGGCGGCGTCACCCGTGCCGTCGCTGCTCCCGTCGTCCACCACCAGGACATCGGGGCAGTGCACCAGGCAACCCGCGGCCACTTCGACGATGGTCGCGGCGTTGTCCCTGCTCGGGATGACGATGAGGGGCTTCACGGCTCCTCCGCACCCGCGGCGACGCGGCGTCGCGTCCACCAGGTGGCGGCCAGCCAGGTCGCGTTCGCGGCCAGGACCAGGAGCAGGCGGTACTCCCCACCGATCCATCCGCGGCCCAGGTAAACGCCCAGCAGCACCGCCGAGAGCACGATGAGCGCCCACCCGTCCAGGCCCGGCCATTTCCTCGTGTCAGCGGACACCGATCCCCTCTCCCGCGAGCCGCAGGGTGTACCCCCGGCGGC
>JAFDJI010000531.1 GCA_019307545.1 Deltaproteobacteria bacterium
AGCCGCGAAGAGGGGTGATCCGGACCATCCAGCGCTGGGGGTCGCTCCTGTGCGGCCCCCTCTTGCTGGTGTCGTGCACCGACGCCGGGCTGGAACCGCTCGTCGACCCGGTACTGCATGTCGATGACGAGCTTTCGGTCACCGGAGAGTTCTGCACCAGCCGGCCAGACGAGGTCACCTTCCCGGTCAAGCTGCTCATCGCCATCGACCAGTCCGCTTCGCTGCAGTGCACCGACCCGGGCAACGCCAGGCTGGCGGCCCTGAGCACCGCCGGAGCCGCGCTCGACCCGCTCCCCAACGTGGAGTTCGGGGTGGTGGGCTTCGCCTCCTGGAGCCGAATCACCCCCTTCACCCCGGACTGGAGCGTGGCCGCCGCCGCCTTGGCCCCCGCCAACGGGACGGGCGGGCCGGGCACCGACTACCAGGGGGCGTTCGCCACCGTCCTCAGCGTCCTCGAGCAGGACATGCTCGACTCCGGACCCGCCGAGGTCGCCCGCACCAAGTACGTGGTGCTCTTCATGAGCGACGGGGTCCCCGAGCCTCGCTGCCGCGCGGGATGCGACGACGGAGACACCCCACCCGACAGCCTGTATGGGGTGTGCAACACCACCGAGCCCATTGCCGACGAAGACTACGTGGACATGCTCACCCCCTGTCCCGAGTACAACCAGGAGCCCCAGATCCTGCAGAAGGTGCAGGACATCCTGGCCCTGGGGGAGTTCCACGGGGTCGGGGACCTCACCGTGAACACCGTCCTGCTCTTCGCACCGGAAGAGGAGATCGCCGCGGTGTGTGGGGACGTGAGCATATTCGGCTACGTCCGCGCGGAGGCCGAGCCGCTGCTGTACGCCATCTCCACCGAGGGGTCGGGCACCTACCGCGACATCAACACCTCCGAGGAGATCGACTTCCTCGACTTCGACTACGAGTCCCTCCAAGCCCCGTACGTACTCGCCGAGTTGTTCGCGATGAACAGCCACGCCATCCCCACCGAGGCTGGTATTGCCCCCGATTCCGACGGGGATGGGATCGACGACGACGCCGAGTTCGAGCAGCTCCTGGATCGCCTCTCCGCCGACAGCGACGGCGATCAGTTCGGCGACCTGCTCGAGACCCGGTTCGCGACCCAAGGCTTCGACCCCCTGGATGGCGGAGTGCCCGCCAGCGGCTGCGCCCGTGCTGACGACCGCGATGGAGACGGCCTGCGCTACTGCGAGGAGTCGTTCCTGGCCTCCGACCCGCTGCTCCCCGACTCGGATGCCGACCGCATCCCGGACGGGGTGGAGTTGAGGCTGGGCATGGACCCCACCACCCACGACACCTTCGTCGACCACGACCTCGACGGACGGGTCTCCGGGGTCGAGGTGCGCGCCGGGACCCACCCGCTCCTCTTCGACGAGGAGGACGCCCTGGTGGAGCAGGTCCGCTACCGGGTGGAGGAGGGTGAGCCCCTGGGCGGGGGTGCAAGCTGCTACGAGTGGTCCTTCGAAGGCCTGACCCTGGTGTCCTCGCTGAGCCAGAGCGGCGCGATCGAGGACAAGGGACTGAACCGCATCCTGTTCTACGCGGAGGAGGAGCCCATGGGCCTCGCGGGCAGCCGCGGGCGCTTCCACGTGGCCTGCGTCGAGGCCCGCTACCTGGGCGAGGCCTACAAGGTGCCGGCCGACGGGCGGATCGAGGAGCTGTCCCGGTACCGGTTCGTGGAGATCCAGGACTTCGACCCCGATGTCCACTGCCTGGAGCTGGGCGCGGACCCCACCGAGCGACCCGCGTGGTCGTGGGGCGAGCCATGAGGCGTCGGCGCGGCTTCGGTCTCCTCTTCGCGGCCCTGACCCTGGCGGCGGGCCTCCACTGCACCGACGCGTCCCTCGGGCTGCTCCCCGAGGGCCCGGAGCCACCCTTCGACAACCGACTCACCGTCGAAGGCGAGGTGTGCACCCAGTCCACCGAGGATCTGGTGTTCCCGCTCCGGGTGCTGTTCCTGGTGGACGCCTCGGAGAGCATGGAGATCACCGACCCGCCCGACGCGGTCACCGGCGAGACCCAGCGCGAGCGGGCGGTCCGAGAGACCGTGGCGGACCTCCTCGACGGCAGCGGGGACGTCAAGGTGTCGGTGGTGCGGTTCTCGGCTCAGGCCCAGCCGCTCACGGTGGAGGTCGACGACGACGGCCAGTTCGCCAGCTACTTCACCGACGACCTCGACTTCGCGCTCTCCCGGCTGTACCTCCTGGGAGAGACCGACCGCACCACCAACTACATCCAAGCGCTCTCGGAGGCCTATTCCGAGGTCCGGGACGAATTGACCCGGGCCGACCAGGAGTCTCTCGCGCTCTCCACCTACCAGGTGATCCTCATCACCGACGGCATCCCCGACGTCGAGGGCGGCCAGGGCGTGGGGGACATCGAGGACGACATCCTGGACGCGGTGCAGGCGATCATGGACCTGGGCGGGCTGTTCCACGTGGACCGCGTCGCGGTGAACGCCGCGCTCATCTCGTCGGGAAACCCCGCGGTGGACGAACAGGCCGAGGACCTGCTGGACGCGGTGGCCGACCAGGGCGAGGGGACCTTCCGTGCGTTCTCCTCGGGTGGGGAGCTGAACTTCCTCTTCGTGGACCTGACCACCCTGAAGCGGGTGTTCATGCTCCGCACGCTGGTGGCCCAGAACCTGAACGCGCTGGTGTTCGAGGACGAGGTCCTCCCCGACTCGGACGCCGATGGCCTGGAGGACGCCGAGGAGGTGGCGGCCGGCACCGACCTGCTCCGCCCCGACAGCGATGGCGACGGGTGCCGGGACAGCATCGAGCACCGCCACGTGGAGGCCGGGCTCGACCCGCTCGACCCCGACGACTGCAACTGCTTCTTCCCCGACTACTGCTTCGACGTGGACGAGGACGGACTGTGCGACAACGGCTGTCTGGACGAGGACGAGGACGACCTGTGCGACTGTGTCGACCTCGACGATGACGACCGGTGCGACCCGGAGAACTACCCCGACTCGGACGGGGACGGGCTGGTGGACTGCGAGGAGCGGTGGGCGGGAACCAACCGGCGCGGGTCGGACACCGATGGGGACGGGCTGGTGGACTTCCACGAGATCCGGTTCGGGGTGGCCCCCGACCTCGACGACTACCTGGACGACCTGGACTGGGACGCGGTCCCCAACGGAGAGGAGGTCCGCACCGCCACCGACCCCCGCCACGCGAGCGTCGTGGGGCGCTACCACAACGCCTACCGGTATCGGGTGACCGAGGGACCCTTCGAGCCGGGGCGGACCTGCTACGACTTCACGGTGAGCAACATCACCCTCACCGAGTTGGTCGCCGACCAGCAGCCCGTGGAGGAGGCATGGCCCGCCGGGCAGGGGTTCAGTGGCCGGAACCGGGTGTTGCTGTTCGTGGGGGAGGTGCCCTTCGACGACCTGGAGAGCTACGCGCGGTTCCGGGTCGCCTGCGTCCAGGCCGCGGTGCTGCGAGAGGGGAACTTCCGCGATCCGCCCTCGGGGCGCGTCAACGTGACCGACGAGGATTTCGTGGAGCTGTCGCGCTTCGACGCGGCGGAGCACTGCCCGCCGCCCGGGGGGTGGCGATGAGGGCGAGGAGCGCGACCCTGGTACCTGCGATTCTGGCCC
>JAFDJI010000086.1 GCA_019307545.1 Deltaproteobacteria bacterium
CGGGGACCACACCGGGCTGGTCAACACCCCAACCTCCTTCCCGTCCGCGGTCACCACCGCCCCGACCGGGACAAGCTCCTCCCCCTCGACCCGCAGACCCGAAAGCTGGCGGCGCATCGTGCCGCGGGTGTCCATGCGGTTGATGATCTCCTGGCCCACGTAGCAGCCCTTGTCGAAATCGAGGGTGGTGTCCCGCAACCCCATCTCGTGGGGGAACGCGCGCTCCCCCATGTCCACCGGCCAGCACGGCAATCCGGCCTCGACCCGCAGGACCTCCAGCACCTCGGAGGCCACCGGCATCGCGCCCGCCTTCTCCAGACCCTCCAGGGCGGCCTCCCGGTCCGCGCGTGGAAGGAGGAAATCGAAGCCACCGAGACCGGTCCGGTCATGGCGCCCGACCCCATGCGGAGAGTCGCCCACCCAGCCCTGGTCCGGCGCTCCGTGGCCGCCCGCCTGCCACACCGTGTCCGTCCCGGCTCCCTGGAGGGTGACCAGGGCCACCTCATCGGTGCGATCGGTCATCTCGAGTTCGTCGAAGATCACGAACCGGGCGAACCGGTCCACGAAGTCGGCGGCGGACACGCCCTCCAAGACCGCCAGGAACGCATCCAGACCCGTGCAGTAGAGGTCCATCATCCCCAGCATGCGGCCCCGGTCGTCACAGAAGGCCGAGCGCGTGGCGCTCCCCGACGCCAGGGCGTTCACGTTCTGGGTGAACATGCCGTTGGCGAATCGACGCGCGTCCGGACCCTCGATGGTCACCACCCCGACGCCAGTGAGGTTCGCGATGACGGCACCGGTTTGCGCGGCCCGCCAACCGGGCTCCCAGGTCGCTCTACTACTCGTCGTCGTCTTCGAAATCCTCGTCGAAGGCGATGATGGTGGCACCGGAAGTACGCGGTGGTGGCTTGGTGGGCTCGGCCTCGGGGGGCTCGGGCGCCTTGGCGCCAGGCGGAGGCGGTGCGGCCACTGTCTCTGCGTCCTCCTCGGCCTCCGCTGCTGCGGCGACTGGAACGGGGGGGGGTTCGGTCGATTCGGCAGAGAGGTCCGGCTTGTCCTCGATGGACGCGGTGGTCTCCTCGCCGTCTTCCTCTGCTCCCTTCCGCCTCATGATGAACCAGCCGACCACACCGATGATGATGAGCCAGAACCCACAGCAACAAAGGAGGCTTACGGCGCTGATGACGATTTGAGTCGGGTCCACCATGAACTCCTTCCTGACGACGGCGGGGCCGCTGATCCGGGGTGTTTCGAAGCCGGTCCATGGTCGTCGATACGGCGCGTAACGTCAAGACGACTCGATGTCGTCCTCCGAGAGTTCGGCTCGGGCGCGTTTCAGCGCGTCCCTGACCTTGGCGGAGCCCGGATCCTCGACGAGAGGTGTTGCAGACACCCGGAGCCGGAGGTCCTCCACGCGTTGGAGCACGTGATCCCCCGATACCCGGCCCGCGTGCCAGTCCATCTCGAGTGCGTCGAGCTCTCCCTGCAACGAGAGTTGGTCGTCCAGGGGGTGTTGGTGGTGCTCCAGCGCGTGTCGGATCTCCTGGAAGGCACTTGCCAGACGTCCCCGGAATACCTCCGCACACTTGTCCAACCGTCGCTCGCGCCATGCGAAAGCCACCAGCATGGCGAAGAGCGCGCCAGGCACCAGCGCCCATGCCGGCGACCAGGCGAGCAGCAGGGCTGCCCACCGCGCGGGAGCGCCACCGGCCGCCCAACCAGATCCCGAAGGGGAGGCCGAGGACCGGCACCAACACCCCCAGCAGCACGCCAAGGGTGGTCATCCACACCAGGTCCGAGGGACCGAGCGCCTCCCGGTCCGCCCGGACGTCCCACCCCCGCTCTCTGAGACGCGCCACCAGGGTCTGCGCCCTCCTCCGCCCGAGCCCCGCGCACACCACCGCGGGACCCCCCGTCTCGGGGTCCGTTCCGTGCACCACCCAGCCACGGGTGAGGTCCACCGGCGCCAGCCAGGTGCGCTCCCATCGAACGCGCCGGTCTGGATCTTCGCGAAGCTTCTCGAGCGCCTCGCGAACCACGCGCACCGCCGGCGGGCGCCGGTCCGGGAGAGGGTGCATGAGGTCTACGATCAGCCGAGCCAAGCCCATGGGACCGGGAGGGGTACTCGGCGCCGCTCGCTGCTGGGTCCCAATGACGGCCCAGGGGGTGGGTCCCCGGTACGGCAGCCGCCCCGTGAGCCCATGGTGAAGCGCCACCCCCATCCCATACACGTCGGCAGGGACCCCGGCCGGCGACCCCAACGCGACCTCCGGTGCCGTCTGGCCGGGCCGCGAACCCGTCGCGCCCCGCACCCCGACCTGGCCGAAGCCGAGCAGCACTGCGCCACGACTGGAGAGCATCACGTGGCCGGGTCGCACATCGCCATGCACGTGGCCCTCCTCGTGCAGCGCCTCCAGGGCGGTGGCGATCTGGATTCCCAGGGCGATGACCGCCTGGGTGGTCAGCGGCGTGGTGCCCGGGGTCTCGAGAGAGCGACCGTCGAGGCGCTCGGTGACGAGGAACCAGCGTCCCTGGTGGGACCAGAGGCCGCACACCACCAGCAGGTGCGGATGGTGGAGCCGTGAGGCTGCTCCCGCCTCGGCCTGGAGCCGCGCCAGGGCCGGTCGATGTTCCACGAGGTGGTCGTGGACCAGCTTGAGCGCCACCGGCCGGTCGGCCACCTCGTCATAGGCAGGAAGGATGGCGCCGGTGAGCCCCTCTCCGAGCGGCGGACCCTCGATGACGAACCGGTCTGCGAGGACCTCGCCGGCGACGGGCAGGGTCACTGTTCTTCCTCTTCCTCTTCGCGCTCGCGAACGAAACCGAGTTGGAACAGCGCGCCGAGGATCCAGAGTCCGCCGATGACCCAGAGCTGGTCGGGCCGCCCGAGGGCCCAGGCCACAAGCACCGCCCCCACCGCGGGCGTGGCGATCTTCAGCAGTGCCGGGAACGCGAAGGGCAACGCCACCGCCCCCACCAACGCACCGATCAGGACACCCCACCACGGAAAGGTCTCGGGCGGCAACAGCGCACCGACCGCCCCCGCAAAGACCACTCCGGCCAGGGCACCCACCCCGAGGAGCGCCAGCTTGTGCGCCGCAACCGCAACCGCCGCCACCGCAGCTCCAGCCACCAGCGCGCCCACGATGACCACCTCGGGGCGGTCGAGGGCCGGCATCGGTGTCGAAAGGGCGTCCAGCGCCGCGACGGCACCCACCGCCCCTGCCCCGAAAGACACCATGACGAGCGCCGGCTTGTAGATCCGCGCACCCCAGGCCAGAACCACCAGACCGAGCACCCCCACCACCAGCCGCACCAGCCAGGGCACGTCGACGACCAGATTCTGGACGATGGGAATGGTGACTTCGGACTCCACGATCGCCCTCGCGTGCTGCCCCTACCCCTATCCCGAATCGGGATCGTCCTGCTATGCTCGAGTCACCCCCCTCCCCTCATACGCCCGCCTTGTACCCCTCCCTCTCCCGCCGCCTGCTGCTCACAGGACTTCCGGCCCTCCTGGTCGCGTTGGTGGTCCTGTCGACCGTGTGGGGAGAGCATGGCCTGGTGCGCCGCTACCAGGTCCAGAAACAGCTCGAGCACGCCAACGAGCGGCTGGCCACCACGGAGCGCGAGAACCAGCGCCTGCTACGCGAGCTCACCATCATGGACCAGGACCCGGTGGTGCTGGAGCGGATCGTCGCCGACGAGTTGGCCTGGGGACCGGAGGGCTCGGTCCTCTACCGCTTCGAAGAACCAGAGGAGTAGCCCCCACACGCGCCGCACATATCAGGCGCCTCGGCTTCGGGCGCCAGCCCGGGCGCGGTGGCTACGGCTCTTCGTCGAACTCCACTTCGGTCGCGATGGCGAGCCGGGTGAGTCCTTCCGACCGGGCCATGTCCATCACCGTGACCACTCGCCCATGCTTGACCCCCTGGTCGGCCTTGATGACCACAAGGGTGCTGGGGTCCTCTCCCGCGATGCGTCTGAAGAGGGTCCGGAGCCGTGCCCCGGTCACCGGCTGGTTGTCGACGTACACCGGCCCATCGGTGCAGGCGCCGCCCTCCAGCCGCGTCCCACAGGTCATCCACACGTTGATGTCCTTGCTCTCCGCGATGACCGTCTGAGCTGAGGACCGGGGCAGGTCGACCTGGAATCCCGGGGCGCTGATGAAGGTCGTGGAGACCATGAAGAACAGCACCAGCTGAAACACGATGTCGATCATCGGCGTGATGTCGATCAACGGATCCGGCCGGCGCGGGACCGAGAACTTCACGCGGCGTCCTCCGCCTCGTCGAGGACCTCCAGCATGTCGAGGGAGGCGCTCTCCAGATCGAGGACGAGCTGATCCACCCGGGACAGGAGGTAGCGGTTGGCCACCACCGAGGGGATCCCGACGGTGAGGCCCGCGAAGGTGGTGATCAGCGCCTGGGAGATGCCACCGGCCAGGTTGGCGACGTTCCCGAGCCCCTGCTCCTGGATCACCTGGAAGGTGAGGATCATGCCCCCCACCGTGCCGAGGAGGCCCAGCAGTGGCGCGATGGAAGCGACAGTCCCCAGGACCGGGATGCCTCGCTCCATCTCCGCCGTCTCGCGGCGGCCGACCTCCTCCAGCCGCTCCTTGATGTGGACCCGAGGCTGGACCCGCTCCATCAGCGCCATCTCCAGTACGCGTGCCAGCGCCACGTCCCAGGTGCGACACAGGGTGATGGCGTCGTCGAAGCGCAGTTGCCGCGCAAGCTCACTGGCCTGAACATTCAAACGTCTGGGGACGACGCGCTCCCGACGCAGCGCCCACAGACGCTCGAGGAAAACCGCAAGCGCGATGACCGAGCAAAGAGCGATGGGGATCATCACCGGGCCGCCCGCTACGAGATATTCGATCAAGCTCTGCCTCCGTTGCTGCCGGCTCGGACACCAACCCTAGTATCCCGAAGTACGTTGGACTCCATGAAGGGCAAACGCATCCGCCGGTACGCCACCATGGTCCTTGGTGCGGGAGCAATGCTGACCGCACTGCTGGCCTTGTCTCCCAATACCACCGTCGGCTACCTGACCCGCCAGGGGTACTTCCAGGTTGAGTTGTTGGCGGGGCGGGTGCCCCTGGAGGAGGCCCGTGCCTCCGCCGGGTATCGCGACGCCCAGCTCACCCGGCTCGACTGGATCCGTGAGATCCAGGCCTTCGGCGACGACCTTGGCCTCGCCTCCGGCGATAGCTACACCACGATCAACCCCTCCTGGAAGCGGACGATCTACAACGTCTCCGCCTGCCAACGCCTGGCCTTCCGTCCCGTGCGGTGGCACTTCCCCATCGTCGGCCGCGTGCCCTATCTCGGCTTCTTCCGCAGAGAGGATGCCCTGCAACGACGCGAAGCGCTGGAAGCGCAGGGCTACGACACCTACGTGCGCAAGGCGGGCGCCTACTCCACCCTGGGCTGGTTCCGGGACCCGGTCCTTCCCCACATGCTCGCGTGGCCAGAGGGCACGCTCGCGAACACGCTCCTGCACGAGCGCGCCCACGCCACCCTGTGGGTCCCCGGTTCAGTGCGGTTCAACGAGTCCTTCGCCAACTTCGTCGGGAACGAGGCGCAGCTACGCTACCTGGCCTCCACGTACGGAGAAGACAGCGACGAGGTCGGAGAGGAGCGGCGCCGCCGCGAGGACAGGGCGCACTATCGGACACTCCTCCACGAGATCTACGCGGCGCTGGACGCCCTGTACGGGGACCCCGAGCGCTCACAGGGTGAGAAGCTCCGCGACAAGGGGCTCGTGCTCGCGGCGATCCCCACTCGTGTGGCCGCGCTGCACCTGCATCACCACGAGAAGTACATGCAGGCCGTCCGGCGGGGTCCCTGGAACAACGCTCGGCTGGTCCAGTTCCGCACCTACCACACCAGCCACGAGCAGTTCGCGCTCCTCCTCGAGCAGGAGGGGGGCGATCTGGTCGCCTTCATCGAGCGAGTCGAGGCGATCTGCCGCGGCGCCAACAACCCCTACGCAGCGCTCGCCGCGGCCACTGGTTTCGAGCCTCCGCCCGAGGACTCCGTCGAAAATTTTTGAATCTGGGTGTCAAGGATCTCGGACGGCGTCCGATAAACCGATCGGAGGAGCGTCCGAAGTTCGGACACGGGTTCGAGGAGGTGTCGCCCGCCTCTCGGCCCACAAGACGGGATCACAGTGACTTCATGTGACACGTCCCTCCCAGAGGTGACAGACATGGCACGACGCTTGCTTGGAGAGGAGACGGGGCACCGCCCGCAGAGGAGAGACTCCATGGCTTCTGGCAAACGTCGTCGGCCCAATCCTCGGGACACCAGCAGCCAATTGCTCAACAAGTACCTGCGCAGCATGGGCGTGATTCCCCTCCTCACCGCAGAGGACGAGGTGGAGGTGGCGCGCCGTATCGACGATGGCGGGCCCGACGCAGAGATGGCCAAGGCAGAGTTGATCAACGCCAACCTCCGCTTGGTCGTGTCCATCGCCAAGCAGTACACCTACCGGGGCCTGCCGCTCTCCGACCTGATCCAGGAGGGCAACCTGGGCCTGATCAAGGCGGTCGAGAAGTTCGATCACACCCGTGGCTTCAAGTTCTCCACCTACGCCTCGTGGTGGATCCGTCAGTCGATCATCCGAGCAATCGAGTCCCAGATCCGCACGATCCGCATTCCCATCTACAAGCTCGAGATCGTGAACCGGGTCAACCAGACCCAGAAGATGCTGTTCCAGCGGCTCGGCCGCGAGCCCACCCTCCCGGAGATCGCGACGCACCTGGAGATGGACCTCAACAAGGTCGAGCAGTTGGTGAAGATCACCCGAGAGCCGATGAGCCTCGACCAGATGGTGAGTGACGACTCCGACTCCACCATCGGTGACTTCATCGAGAACCCGAATGCCGAGGCGCCTTCGAACCAGATCGAGATCGCGTCGCTGCGGGAGCAGATCGACGGGGTGCTCGCGACCCTCACTCCGCGGGAGGAGAAGGTCATCCGCATGCGCTACGGTATCGGCGAGCCAACGCACTATTCCCTGGAGGAGATCGGCACCCGCTTCTCCCTCACTCGGGAACGGATTCGCCAAATCGAGATCAAGGCACTACGTAAGTTGCGTCACGCCAAGCGACGCAGCGCGCTGTACGCCTTCATGGAAGCCGCATAAGGTAAGGTCCCACACGGACCCCCTCGAAGCCGGTCAGGTTCCCCCTTCCTGGCCGGCTTCACCTCTTTCTGGCCCGGCTGCCAGCTGCGCGCGCCGCGCCGCCTCGATGCGCCGAAGCCGTTCGCGAGCGCGCGCGTAGTCGGACTGCCAGGGCCGGACGCCCGAGAGTTCCCGGGCAGCATCCAGGTAGATCGGGTGGGTCAAGTCCCCTGCACCCTCCCTTTCGGCCCAGTCCCACAGGGCATCGGCAGCGACCGGGTCCCCCTCCCGCAACCCACGGCTGCCCATGGCCAGCGCCACCATCAGCACCGCTATCCAGGCGCCGCTCGCCCTCACTCCGCGCTCGCCTCGGCATAGGCGCTCACCGGCAGGCAGGTGCACATGTGCTTGTCACCGTAGACATTGTCGATCCGGGACACAGCCGGCCAGTACTTGTGCAGCCGCTGGTGCGGCGTGGGATAGGCCGCCACCTCCCGGCTGTAGGCATGGTTCCAGTCGTCCGCAACCACCACCTCTGCCGCGTGTGGAGCGTGCTTGAGCGGATTGTCCTCGGGGTCGGCGTGGCCGGTTTCGATGGCGCGGACCTCCTCTCGGATGGCGATCATCGCCTCGCAGAACCGGTCCAACTCTTCCAGCGACTCACTCTCGGTGGGTTCGACCATCAGGGTGCCCGCGACGGGGAAGGACATCGTGGGCGCGTGGAACCCGTAGTCCACGAGGCGCTTCGCGATGTCGTCAACGGTGACCCCGGCGCTCGCTTTGAAGGGGCGGCAGTCCAGGATGCACTCATGCGCCACCCAACCGCCCGGGCCGGTGTACAGCACCGGGTAGTGCTCCCGGAGGCGCCTTGCCACGTAGTTGGCATTGAGGACGGCCACCTGGCTCGCCTGTCGCAGCCCGTCCGGACCCATCATCGCGATGTAGGCCCAGGTGATGGGGAGGATGCTCGGGCTCCCGAAGGGCGCTGCCGACACCGGGCCGATGGCCTGCTCGCCGCCCACTTCGACCAGCGGGTGGGAGGGCAGGAAGGGCGCCAGGTGCTCCGCGACGCAGATGGGTCCCACCCCAGGACCACCGCCGCCATGGGGGATGCAGAAGGTCTTGTGGAGGTTGAGGTGCAGGACATCGGGGCCAAAGTCACCCGGCCGACACAACCCCACCATGGCGTTGAGGTTGGCGCCATCCATGTAGACCTGGCCGCCATTGGCGTGGACCAGGTCGCAGATCTCGCGAATCGCCTCCTCGAACACCCCGTGGGTGGAAGGGTAGGTCACCATCAGCGCGGCCAGGTCGTCCTGGTGGGCCTCTGCCTGCGCTTGCAGGTCCGCCACGTCGATGTTCCCATGGTCGTCGCACTTCACCGCCACCACCCGCAGGCCCGCCATCGCGGCGCTGGCCGGGTTGGTGCCGTGGGCGGAGGCCGGGATGAGGCACACGTCCCGGTGGCCCTCCCCACGCACCTCGTGGTGGCGACGGATGACCAGCAGCCCGGCGTACTCCCCCTGCGAGCCGGCGTTGGGCTGCAGGGACACGGCAGCGAAGCCGGTGATCTCGGCGAACCACCCCGAGAGCTGGCGGACGAGCGCGTGGTATCCACGCACCTGGTCGGCGGGGGCGAAGGGGTGGAGGCGACTAAAACCCTCCCAGGTCACCGGGATCATCTCCGTGGTGCCGTTGAGCTTCATGGTGCACGAGCCGAGAGGGATCATCGCGGTGGTGAGCGACAGGTCGCGCAACTGCAGCCGGTACAGGTACCGGAGCATCTCGGTCTCGCAGTGGTACCGGGAGAAGGTGGGGTGGATGAGGAAGGGGGAGGTGCGACGCAGGTCGCGGAGCACCTGGTCGCCGTCGAGGGGTCCCGTCGCGCCCCGCGCCCCGAACACGTCCAGCAGGTCGCCAACGTCCTCGTCCCGCACCGTCTCGTCCAGCGCGATGCCGATGGTGTGCGCGTCGAGCGCACGCAGGTTGATGCACCGCTGCCGGGCCGCATCGAGGAGGGTGTCACGGCGGTCGCCCACGTCCACCGCCAGGGTGTCGAAGAACCGCGACGTCCGAAGGCGGTAGCCGGCGGCCTGCAACCCCTTGGCCAACGTCCGGGTGTACCCGTGCACCCGGCGAGCGATGCGTTCGATCCCTTCGGGCCCGTGGTAAACCGCGTACAGCGCTGCTACGACCGCGAGCAGTACCTGGGCAGTACACACGTTGCTGGTGGCCCGTTCCCGACGGATGTGCTGCTCTCGCGTCTGGAGCGCCATCCGCAGCGCCTCTTTGCCTCGAGCGTCCTGGGACACCCCGATGATGCGCCCGGGCACGTTGCGCACGTAGGCATCACGGGTGGCGAGAAAACCCGCATGGGGCCCACCCCACCCGAGGGGAACCCCAAACCGCTGGGCGCTACCCACCGCGATGTCCGCCCCGAACTCCCCGGGGGGACGGAGAAGGGCCAGGGCGAGGAGATCGGTCGCGACCGTGACCACGGCCTTGTGCTGGTGCGCCTGGTCACAGAAGGCCGCGTAGTCACGGACAGCGCCATCGGTGGCCGGGTACTGCACCAATGCCCCGAACACCTCAGAGGAGAATTCGAAGGACCCGGGATCACCGACGACGACCTCGATGTCCATGTGTCGGGCCCGCGTCTGCACAACGGCGATGGTCTGGGGATGGCAGTCGTGGGCCACGAAGAAGACGCCGCGGCCCCGGGTGCGGGTCACGCGCTTGCTCATGGCCATCGCTTCGGCGGCGGCGGTCGCCTCGTCCAAGAGCGAGGCGTTGGCCACGGGGAGTGCCGTCAGGTCCTGTACGACCATCTGGAACAGCAGGAGCGCCTCGAGGCGGCCCTGGGAGATCTCGGCCTGGTATGGGGTGTAGGAGGTGTACCAAGCGGGGTTTTCCAACACGTTGCGAAGGATGACCGTCGGGGTCTCCGTGTCGTGGTATCCGCACCCCAGATAGGACCGGTACACCTCGTTCGCCGCGGCCAACTCCCGCAGCGCCTGCAGCGCGTCGCGCTCGCTCGCCCCGGCCGGGAGATCGAGGTCCCCCTGCATGCGGATGCCCTTGGGCACCGCATGGTCCACCAGGTGGCCCAGGGAGGACAGCCCCAGCGTCGCGAGCATGTGGTTGACGTCAGCGGCCCGGGGCCCCAGGTGGCGGGTGACGAAGCGCTCCTCGACTGTCATCGGCTCTCCCACCCCTCAGGACGCTTCCACCTTTGCTTCGTAGGCCGCGCCGTCCAACAGATCGTTCAGCTGGGAAAGATCGTCCACCCGCATGCGGACCAGCCAGCCGTCTCCGTAGGGGTCGTCGTTCACCGTCTCCTCGCCGCCGTCCAGCGCCTCGTTGACCGCCACCACCTCCCCGTCCGCGGGGGCGTATACCTCGGCCACCGCCTTGACCGACTCCACCTCGCACAGGACGTTGCCCCCCGTGATCTGCTCTCCCACACTGGGCAGCTCCACGTGGACCAACTCACCGAGCGCATCCTGGGCGAAATCGGTGATGCCGATGGTGATGATGTTGTCCTCGACGAGAATCCACTCGTCGTGGTCGGTGTACTTCAGCTGGGAGGGAACGTTCATCGCTTCTCCTTTTGCGGGCGGATGTAGAAGGGGCCGCGGATCACTTCCCCGCTCGCCTCCCGACCCCGTACGTCCACGACAAGACGGGTGCCTGGCCGTGCCAGGTCCCGTCGCACATAGGCCAGGCAGATGCCCTTCCCCAACGAGGGAGACCGGGTGCCGGAGGTCACCTTCCCCACCACCTTGCCCTCGTGGAGCACGTCCATGCCATCACGGGCGATGCGCTTCCCCTCGAGGACGATGCCCACGAGGCGCTCTGGCTCGTTGCCCTTGCGGCGACGCAACGCGTCGGCGCCGAGGAATCCGCCGGGTTTGTCCAGCGCCACCGCAAAGCCCAGCCCCGCCTGGAACGGGCTGGTCTCGTCGGTAAGCTCGTGGCCGTAAAGGGGGTTGCGCACCTCGAGGCGGAGCGTGTCCCGAGCGCCCAACCCGCAGGGGAGGATGTCGAAGGAAGCGCCGGCTTCGAGGATGGCGCCCCACAGCGGCCGTACGCTCTCGGCCGGGGCAAACACCTCGAAACCGTCCTCGCCGGTATAGCCGGTGCGAGCGACCACACATCCCGGCACGCCCGCCACGACGGCGCCGACCAACCCCCGGCTCTCCACCGAGGAGAGATCGGCCTCCACCAGGGGTTGCAGGGTGCGCTCTGCATCGGGACCCTGCACCGCGAGCAGGGACCACGCGTTGGAGACGTCGGTGAAGGTCGCCCCGTCGGAAATCGGGTTGTGCGCCACCATCCAGGAGAAGTCCTTGACGTGGTTGGCGGCATTCACCACCACCAGGTACGCCTCCTCCGCCACGTGGTACACGAACAGGTCGTCGACCGCACCGCCGCGCTCGTTGCACATCACGTGGTACTGCGCGTGCCCGACGCCCAGCGCGCCGACATCGTTGGACAGC
>JAFDJI010000532.1 GCA_019307545.1 Deltaproteobacteria bacterium
TCCGCCTCGTTCACCGCGTAGGCGATGGTCTCCAGGACGTCGCCGAGGTGGCCGAAGCACTGCTTTCTGTAGAAGTCCTCGGTGAACGCCTTCAGATCGATGTTCGCGGCGTCCATCGCGGCGTAGAACTCGGCCCGGGCCTGCTCGGTGATGTACCCGGCGGTGACCGCCACGGTCTGTACACCCAACTGCCGCGCCACATGGGCGGTGTCGATGGCGTACTCCGCGAAGATGACCGGATCGTTGTAGGTGAAGGCCACGCTGGCGCATCCCTGCGCCTTCGCCACCGTGGCGATGTCCTCGGGCGTGGCCATGGACTGGAGGCGGTCCATCTTCCGCGCCTTCGAGATGTCCCAGTTCTGGCAGAAACGGCACCCCAGGTTGCAGCCCGCGGTACCGAAAGAGAGGATGGAGGACCCTGGGAAGAAGTGGTTGAGCGGCTTCTTCTCGATGGGGTCGATGCAGAACCCGCTGGACCGGCCGTAGGTGGTGAGGACCATCCCGTCGTCGGTCGCCTCGCGCACGTAACAGAATCCACGTTGCCCCGGCCTGAGGGTGCAGGCGCGGGGGCAGAGCACGCAGCGGATGCGCCCGTCGGAAGCGCGCTCCCACCACCGGCCGGGGTGCGTCCCGCCCATTATTCGCCCGCAGTCTCCATGAACTTCAACACCTCGAACCGGTCGATCACCCAGGGCTCCTCGGTGCGGATCATCCCCTTTCGGAGCGCAATCGAGAGCTGTTGCTCCACCGTGTCGACGCCACGGATGTCAGGGAGCAGCACCCCGCGGCGTCCGCCACAGGACACCACTACGCCGTAGTGTTTCGGGTCGAGGGACTGGAGGTCGGTGACCCGCTCGGTGGGGGTCAGGACGCTCACCTCCACGACGATCTCCTCCAACTCCCCCTCGGTAACGGCGCCGAAGCGCGGGTCGCGGAACGCTGCCAGGAGCGCGCACTCCGCTACCTCCTCCGCCAGGCTCTCGCGGATGGGCTCGATGTGCCCGATGCAGCCGCGGAGCTGCTCCTTGGCCGTCCACAGGGTCACGAAGACGCCCTGGGGCTTGTCGAAGGGTGCGGGGAGCGGGTCCGGGACGAAACCGATTCCCTCCAGCCGCGCCGCGATGGATGTGCGGGCGAGGGCCGGGAGCCCCGAGCCGATGGTGGAGAGGTCGTTCATCAGGGCGAATCTAACAGGTCCGCGCCGGGCTCGGTGTACAGCACCGCCTCCATGTATCCAACGCCGAAGGGGCCCTCGTAGCTCAGGCACTCGTGGCCGGTGCTGTCCCAATTCACCGCGGCCGCAGCCACGGTCAGGGTGTCCACTGCGTCTTCGGCGGCGATGTCACGGAGGGAGGAAGGGATGTTCGCGGCGGCCCGCAGGTCGCCGGCCGTGATCGCATCCACCAGGGCCTTGTCGAACTCCTGGGCGCGCGGATCGAACCCGGACGGGGCGCCGGGCTTGAGCTTGTGGCTCATATCGCCCGAGGCGAGCACGCTCCATCGCTCTCCCCGCTCCTCGGCGGCGCGTGCGATGGCGCGCCCCATGGTCGCCTCGGTGTGGGTACCGGGCCACGGCAGGGAGAGGAGGAGGGTGGGGCCTGTCCAACCCTGCGTCACTACGAAGTGCAGTGGCACCATCGCGCCGTGGTCGAGGGGGCGGTTTGGCGGAGTCCAGGTCTCCAGCCCCTCGGCTTCTGCCGCCGCCCGCAGCGCGGCGACCGCCTCTTGGGGTACGGGGAGGGTATGCGCGACCTCCGGTGCGCCGAACATCCCCATGTCGCCGGAGATGTCCGGACCGCCGTAGATGCCCCAGGCATCGGGTTTTCGTGGGCTATGCGGCGAGATCACCAGCAGGATGTCTGGCTTGGAGGCGAGCAGCCGGCGCGCGACGTCGTGCATGGCGCGGGTGGTGGCGGCACAGGCGATGGACCGGAAGCCCCCCACTTCGGGGAGGACGATCGGCGCATGGCACATGAGGACAGCGCAGGGAATGGAGGTGGACAAGACGAACTCCAGGTCTACTCCTACGCTTTAAGCCGATGCGGGTGTAGAGGGGAGACGTGTCCCCCTGAGAATGGCGGGGTACGCTGCTCCAGTGGAGTTGCTGGATGTTCGTACCCGCCGCTCGCCGCTCGACCGGGATCCTTTTGCTCGCACTCGGCCTCTGCACCCACCCGGCTCGAGCAGCCTGGACGCCCGAAGCGGGCATGACGGTTCCCCTTCCGGGGGCCGCGCGCGCGCTGGCGGTGGGTACCTGGGGTGGCCGGGTCGCGGTGGCGGTGGCGGGCGACGCCCAGACCTGGGTGGTCGATCCGCAGTCCGGCACCGTGATCGCCACTGCCCCATCCGGTGGCCAGTCCGTGGCGCTGGAGGACCACGACGGCGATGGGCGTACCGACCTCCTCCTGTGCAATGCGTCGGGTCTGAGCATCCTCCCCGGTACCGATGAGGGTTTCGGCCCGGCGCGGTCGCTCACCAAGGAGCCCTGCGCGGCGTTCGCGACCTACGATCGCGGGGATGGGTCGACGGGCATGGTGACCGCCTCGGAGTTGCTGGCCCTGTGGCGCGTGGGCGATGACGGAGCGCTGTCCGGTCCCAGCCGTTTCGGCACCCGGCTGGAGGGCGCGCCCGTGGTCGTTTCGGAAGGCACCCGGTTCGCGGTGTTCGGGCGCGGTGGCACGCAGGTGGTCGAGCGTAGCGAATGGGGGCGTTCGGTGTACAACGCCCGCGGTCCGATCGGCGGCCTGGCGATGGGTCCGCGGAGTTGGGCCTGGACACAGCCCGCCGATGCGGTGGTGGAGGACGTGACGCGTCGGCGTGTTCCGGTGGCCCCCGAGCCGGGGTTGCTCCGTAGTGCAGACCTGGACGGCGATGGGACGCTGGAGCTTTTAGTGGTCCATCCCGGCCAACTCGGGGTGTTGGCCGGAGACAGCGAAGCGCTGCATCCGCTGCCCGAAGGGACGCTCGATCTGCTGGTGGTCGACCTGGAGGGAGACCAGTGCCGGGACGTGGTGATCACCCAAGCCGAGGCGTTGCAGGTTCTGCGGGGGCGCTGCGGGGCTGTCCCCGAGGCCACGGTCGTGGTGAGCCAGCCGGCGACGGGAGGGGAAGGGCCCTCCGGCGCGGCGTCTGCCGTCCCCCTGGTCCTGGAGGGCGATGGCCTCAGGGTCGACGTGGTGGCGGGGGAGACGATCTGGCTGCGGCTCGTCGACCCCGCGGGGGCTGCCACCCGGTTTGCCGCCCGGGGTGGACCGCCGGGGTTGGTGGTCGATGCCTTCGGGGTCGCCCGGTACACCGCGGCGATGGAGGACGTTGGAGAGTGGGTGGTGAGCGTGCGGATGTGGGGCGGATCCGAGATCGTGCGCGTGGTCCCCTTCCGGGTCGGGGTACACGCCAGCGATGACGCCATGCCAGCCGCGCTCGTCCTTGACGGGGGGATGTCAGATGTGCAGGTCGTGGCCGGGCAATCCATGGTGCTCCAATTGGTGGATGATTCGGGCCGAGCCGAGACGTGGTCCCTGATGGAGGGGCCTCCCCGCATGCGGGTGGATCCCCTGGGCCTGGTGACCTACAGCGCCGACACACAGCACGTTGGTGAATGGCTGGTTCAGGTGCGCATGCGGAG
>JAFDJI010000087.1 GCA_019307545.1 Deltaproteobacteria bacterium
CAGCGACGCGGAGGACCCGGCGCGGCCCCGCATTCCGGCGGGGCTCGTGCTGACCCACCTGGCGTTCCTGGTGCTGATCGTGGTGCTGTCCCACCACCCCCTGGCGTTCCTCGGCGTCTTCCTGTTCTTCATCGGGATGGTCGTCGCCACCGAGGAGTACCAGGACCGCCTCCAGCTACGGCAGGGGCTGCTGGTGGGGTTTTTCCTCGGGGGGGTGGTGCTGCTCGGGGCCATGCAGGATTGGTGGCTGCAGCCGGTGTTGTCGCGACTCGGCGAGCTACCCCTGTTCCTCGGGGCCGCGGGCCTGACCGCGTTCACCGACAACGCCGCGTTGACCTACCTGGGCGCCCAGGTCGAGGGGCTGACCGAGGGCATGCAGTACGCGCTGGTGGCGGGGGCCGTCGCGGGCGGAGGCCTCACCGTCATCGCCAACGCCCCGAACCCGGCCGGGTTCGGCATCCTCCGAGAGTGCTTTGGTTCCGAGGGGATCAGCCCGACGAGCCTGCTCATCGCCGCCCTCGGCCCGACGGCAGTCGCCCTGGCCTGCTTCTGGTTCCTGCCCAGTTTCTAGGGCAGCTGGATCACGGCGCGACGGCGCTCACTCGGTCGGCGGCTCCGCTGGCTCGGCAGCCCGGGGAACGTGCGCTGTCACACTTCGGGGTCCTGCTGCATCTGAATCCCCTGGAGGACCCATGACCTGGGTAACGTCGCTGTTGGTAATCGTGGTGGCTGCGGTCGGACTGTTGTTCGGGTTCCAGTTCTATATGGTGCGGCGGATGCAGCGGATGCGCGGAAAGCCAGCGCCCGAGCTCGATGGGAGGTTCGGCCGGGCGTCAAGCCGTGGCCGCGCGCTGTTCTACTTCTTCAGCCCCGCCTGCGGCGCGTGCCGCACCATGACGCCGGTCGTGACCGACATGAGCCGCGGCGACGACCGGGTGTTCCCCATCGACGTCTCGCGGGACTTCGACGTCGCCCGCCGCTTCGGGGTGATGGCCACGCCGACCACCATCCTCGTCCACAAGGGCCTCATCGATGAGGTCTTCGTCGGTCCGCGCAACGAGCGGGCGCTCCGCGGGTTGATGGCCAGCTGAGACCGCGGAGACCGCGGTCAGTCCCCACCAGCCCGAAGCCCCGCCAACCACTCCTCGGTGGTCTGCAGGTGTGCGAACCCGTAGGCCAGGTACACTCCCAGCCTCCGAGGCACCCAAGATGCTCCGCCCCCTCACCCCCCTGGAGTTCAAGCGTCGCGCCGTGCGTCTGTTCGGGCGCAAGCCGGCCATCATCGACGGCGATCGGCGATTCACCTACGCCGAGTTCGGCGAACGGGTCGACCGGCTCTGCAACGCCCTCCTCTCGCGGGGCCTCGAACGCGGACAGCGGGTGGCGGTGCTGGCAACCAACTCCCACCCCTTGCTGGAAGCCTACTTCGGCGTTCCCCAGGCTGGAGCCATCCTGCTCCCGGTCAACATCCGCCTCTCGGCCAGGGAGATCGCGACCATCCTCGAGCATGCAGGTGCCTCGATCCTGCTGGTCGACGCGGACTTCGCAGAGCTGGTCGAACAAGTCCGGCGCCGGCTGGGCCGCCCGCTCCGGGTCGTGTGGATCGGCGAGCGGGTCCCCGGTCGCGACGCGGACGAGCACTACGAGAGGATGCTCGAGGAGGCGTCCGCCGGTCCTCCCCCCAAGATCGACCTCGACGAGAACGACGTCGCCGAGCTCTTCTACACCAGCGGCACCACCGGCCGGCCCCGCGGGGTGATGCTCACCCACCGCAACCTCTACCTCCACGCCCTCTCGTTCCTGGTCAACTTTCGGTGCGCCGAGAGCGACGTGCAGCTCCACACCATCTCCCTGTTTCACGTCAACGGGTGGGGGACGCCGCAGGCCATCACCGCCATCGGCGGCACCCATGTGATGCTGCGCAAGTTCGACGTGGGCGAGGTGCTCCGTCTGGTCGAGCAGGAGCGGGTGACCCGCTTTCTGGCCGTGCCCACCATGCTCGCGATGATCCTGGAGCACCCCGACATCGGTCGCTACGACCTGAGCAGCCTCGAGCTGATCAACACCGGCGGTGCCCCAACCCCACCCGAGATGGTGCGCCGCGCCGAGCGGCTCCTCGGCTGCCAGGTGGTCGGTGGCTACGGCTTGACCGAGACCAGCCCGCTGATCTGCTTCGCGGCGGACAAGAGCTACCTGTCCGAGGCTTCGGACGACGCCCGGATCCGCCGCCGGGCGTCCACCGGCCTTCCCCTGGTGGGAACCGAGCTGACCCTCTTTGACGAGCAGGGGCGCGAGCTTCCCTGGGACGGCCGAACGGTGGGCGAGCTCGTGGTCCGCGGCAACGTAGTGTCTCCCGGGTATTGGAAGGACGCCGCGGCTACCGAGGACTCGTTCCGGGACGGCTGGTTCCACACGGGCGACCTCGCCACCATCGACGAGGAAGGCTACGCGCACATCGTCGATCGGAAGAAGGACATCATCATCAGCGGGGGAGAGAACATCTCATCACTCGCGATCGAAAAGGTGCTCCACGAGCATCCAGACGTCTTCGAATGCGCGGTGATCGGGGTTCCGGACGACAAGTGGGGCGAGGTGCCGAGGGCAATCGTGGTCTTGCGGGAGGGTGCAGAAGCCGATGAGAGCGACCTGGTCGCGTTCTGCCGTTCGCGGCTGGCAGGGTTCGAGGTCCCGCAGGCCGTCGACCTCGTGAACGGCCTCCCCCACGGTGGCACGGGCAAGATCCTCAAGCGCACCCTACGCGAGCCATTCTGGGCCGGGAAGGACAAACGAGTGCAGTGACCGCGTCGATTGCGGGCGATGATGACGACCGATGCCGGGGCGGGTCAGCCCTCCACGTGCTGCCGGAGAAGGCCCACCACGAACTCCGAGAAAGGCGTTTCGCCGCGGATTTCGTCGATCTTCTCGATCAGGCCCACTGGCAGGGTCACCGCCTTGTTGCGCAGGATCTCCTTGGCATCGTCTGCCGTGGTCACGGGGGCGGTCTCCGTGGTGGCCCACCGAACCGTGTCCCCGAAGATACCTTCCGCATCCGGCCAATCGGACAGGGTGTTCAACAGGACCTTGAACTCATCCTTGCTGAGGGAGAGCTTGCTGAAGCCGACCCGGTATTCGCCCGACGATTCCTCCTCGACCCAGTCCACGAACGCGTGGCAGGTCATGCGCCGCTTCCGGTTGTCGAAGACCATGCGCAGCTTCACGGGTTTCCCCACCTCGATCGTCAATCCGTGCTGCGCCCTGATGCCCAGCCGTGCCTGGATTCCGAGTTCCGAAGCCAGCTGGGAGTTGATGACGGGCTCGGTCCGCGCGTACCGACAATAGACCGGGCCATCAATCTTCCCGTATTTCATAGCTCCCTCCTGTCGAACTCCGGGTTGCCCCATCCTTATTGTACCATGGGAGTCTCGAGCAGCGCGTCTCGTCCCGTACACTCCCGGTGTCGGACCGCCAGGAGCGACCATGGGCCTGTTCAAGGTGTCGGAAGCGGAGATCGCCGCCTGCGAGCAAGCGATGCGCAACGTGGAGAGCGATGCCCCCTCCGACGTGGTGCAGTGTCTGGCCGAGATCCACGCCACCCTGGCCAAGCTCTCGAGCGGCAAGGAGATGGAACGGCAGATCGAGAAGCTGCTCCTCGCGGGGAACGCAGACCGCGCGGTGAAGCTGCTCCGCGCCCACCCCAGAACCCGGCGCCTTGTGGGCCGTGTCCCGGCGATCCTGGCGCCTCTCGGAGTTGTGGTGGTGGTTCCGCTGGTGGGTCAGGTGATGCCGCGGTGCGACGGCGCCTATCGTCCGGCCCTCGCAGCCCTCAACGACTGCCCGGCCGCCACCACCCTCCTCGGCTCGCCCATTCGGCAGTCGATCGTGGGATACGCGTGCGGCGAGAGCGAGACGGGTGTCGGCAGCGGTCACGCCTCTTGGACGATGCTGGTGTCCGGACCGAACGGGAGCGGCACCTTCAGCTACTCCGGCGAGAAGCGAGGCGGCCCCTGGCAGATTGTGAACGCCCAGCTCAAGGCGGGGGGCGGGGTCCACCAAGTCGTCCCCTGCGTCCCCCTCGGGGTCGCCGCCGAGGCGGTCCCGGGGACAGACCGGGGCGTGACCGACCGCCTACGGGTGGGCAGCGAGTTCGAGGGGCGGGTCACCTCGGTCACCGGCCACACCTCCGTCGCCGAGGAAACGGCATGCACCATCGCCGTGTCCCCCAGCCCCGAAGCCGCCCGCAAACGGGGCTACAACTGCCACGTGAAGGTCCGGTGTGGCACCCAGGTCCTCTACGGGTGGGAGGGCGCCGGGATGACGCGGTGTCGCCTGGAGGACAGCATCGTGGTCGCCGCGCTCGATGCCGAGGGCGCGGCCCAGAACGACGATCCGATGCTCGACCTGGTCGTTGCGGACGGTCGCGTCATCGTCTCCGACAACGGCACCGACGCCACCTATCGGGTCGAGATCGCCCTGGACGGCGGATCCGGGTAGGGTGGGACCGGGAGGCGCGATGGCCAGGTGGGCGTGCTTGTTCCTCTGTGCAATGTGGCCCTTCGTGGCTGGCGCGGTCGAGCAGGTGGAAGTGTGGGGCACGTCCGAGGAGCCCGGGGTGCCTGAAGCCTTCCAGGCCTGGCACACCCAGTACGAGGACGACGGGAACTACGGAGAATCCTGGTTCTTCATGACCCACACCTCCGAAGGCGGGGCCCTGTACGCCCTCCTCTCGATCACCAACCTCGGCCTTCGCACCTACGACGGCTCGATAGACATTCAGTACTACCCACCAGAAGGGGAGGCGCATCGCTACCACCGCGAGGTGCGCCGGGCGGAGTTGGCAGGGTCCGAGGAACAGATGGACATCACCGTCGGGGGGGGCCACGCCTGGGGAGGCGGACGCGCCTACCACCTGGAGGTGGACGAGCCGGGCGTGCAACTCCGCCTCGACCTCACCAATCGAATGGATCCCTACCGCTTCGGGAACGGCAAGCTGGTGTTCTTCGAGGACCGCTCTGCCGAGTGGGCCATGGGCATCAACGTGCCCAGCGGCGAGGCCCGGGGGAGCCTGACCATGAACGGCCAGACCTGGGATCTGGCCGGCTCCGGGTACCACGACCACACCTGGACCACCATCAAGCTCCCCTCGGCGATGGACCGGTGGAGGGTCGTGCGCATACTGGGGGAGCAGTTCGACCTGGTGCTCCACAACCAGCACTTCACCAAGAAGTTCGGGGGCGGGGACAACAATTTCGGCCTGCTCGCCATCGACGGGCGCAGGGTGGCCACGTCCCGCAACTTCGTGCTCTCGCCGACCGCCACCCGCAAGGTGGCCAAGGTGGACATGCCCACGGCCTTCGAGGTGGCACTGGACGCGGGCGGCTGGAAGGTGGAGGGCACCCTCACCGAGGAGCGGTTCCACGACTCGATCGACGTGCTCGCGCAGGTCTCGTTCCCGGTGCGGGTCGCCATCAAGGCCTTCTACTCGAACCCGCGCATGCAGCGCTACGCGGCGCGCTACGAGTTGGACGTCACCGATCCCGAAGGGGTCACCGAGCACCTCTCGGGGGAGTGCTTGGTGGAGGCCAACACCTTCTAGCCGTCACAACCGACCACCAACCGCCAAGCCGCTGGGGGTGACGCCCAGCCAGAGCGCTGCGTTCTCCTGCCCACGCCACACCCCGAACACGCCGACGCCAACGCCGACGCCCGCGAGACTCCAGCCGACCACGTTGGCGGCTTTCATGCTGGCTTCGTATCCCTCGGTCACGATCTCCTCGTCGTCCGGAGTCATGGCCCAGGTGGCAATGCCCGTGCCCGCCCCGATCGCGGCAAGCACGGCCCCCGAGACCACCAGCGCGGTGCCGCGACGCTTCGCCACGGGTGGCAGAGGGACCGACGCAACAGGTTCGGGCGTGATGGGCTCGGGCTCCGGCTCAGGTTGCTGGATCCACTCGGGTGGAATGGGCTCGTCGATCAACAGACGAGTGGACCAGGTGTCTCCCTGGAGCCGCTGCAGGACATGGAGGCCCTTCAACTCCCGTGCCCGCGTGATGGGGACGCCGTCGAGGAAATAGGTCGACCCCGCCACCAGGGGGCGGCCGTTCTCGGGTAGGGACCCCGGCACGTAGCTCCGGACAGCGTCGGGCCCGTAGTCACGCCGGACGTCCGGGTACACGCGCACCGCAGTGTCGACCGAGGATTCCCACTCCCGGCCGAGCGCGTGCTCCACCGTGGAAAGGCCGACCAGAAACTCCGCCCAGGCCCGTCGCGGTAGCTGCTCCTCGAGACACGGCAGCCGCTCCTGCATCTCCTGGTACACCGCGCCGTGACCGAAGGCGTCCCCGCCGTCGATCGCCTGCTGGGCCCGCTGTGCGATCTGCAGGAACTCCGCCTCGGTGAAGGCCTCGCACTGGGCGAACGCAGGACCCGCGCTCCACCAGAGCGAGAGGAGCAGGACAAACAGGGAGAGTGGTTTCATTGGTGCTCCACAGCCCATGTCATTCGACCACCCCACACTCGTGGCGGATCGGGTTGCACGACACCGTCGCGGTGCGTCCAGCCTCCGCGACGACTGTCCCATACCGCCGCATTCCCTCACCGAAGTCGACCCAGATTTCGTAGCTACCAGGCGGCACTTCGCCAGGCGACCATTCCGTTCCCCCGCCGCGGAGGACGGGCGTTTTCGAGCCTGTCACGGCGATGATCGCCGGTTCCGGCTCTGGCACGACGGGTCGCGTCCTGGGGCGAACCGGGGGAGGCTTGGGAGGCGGCGAGGGCTCCGGAGCGGCGACGGGCTCCACCGCAGTGTCTTCTCGAGGCGGCGGCGGGGGCGGCTCCGGCTCTGCTGGAGCCACCTCGGCGAGGTCCTGGCTGAAGGGCCAGAGCAGGCCCGTGCACACCACCCCAACGCCTACGAGCAGGGCGAGCAGCGCGACGCCGGCCGCACCGATCAAGGCGAACGTGCGCGTCGAGGTGCCACCGGTTGCCCGCGCTTCGCCTTCGGATCGCGGGATCCAGGTGGTCTCGTCCGTTCGCTGGTGCCCGGTAAGGGTGGACTCGGTGATGACCCTCCCGTCCAGGGGGCCATACTCCGTCTCTTGCTGCGGCCAGACCCGATCCTGGCACCACCGGCGAAGCGTCGCGCCACCCAGCATCTCGACGAGATCGTCGCACTGGCGCGAGACGCGATAGGCCGTGGGCCTCACCTCGGGGTCGTACCGGAGCAACTCCCCGACCAGCGCACAGACGGGCCTGGGGAGGCCGGACAACCGCTCCAAACGCCCTTGGAGAAAGCGCTCGTACTCCGCCTGCTCGAAGGCCAGGCGGTACTGCTGTTTGACGGTCAGGTCCTGGAAGAACCGCTCCTGGATCAAGGCCTCGAAGAGCGTCGCGCCGAGCCCATACATGTCACTGGTCGGCCCAATGGGTGCGTCGTCGAGACGCTCCGGGGCCAGGTAGAGGAGGCTCCCAACGACGGCGTTGGTCTCGGTCCGGGCCTCTCGCTCCGCGTCCCTGGCCTTGGCGATACCGAAATCGAGCAGGCGTACGTCCCCGTGATGGCTGATCCGGATGTTCGCCGGCTTGATGTCGCGATGGACGAGGTGGAGCGCCCTCCCAGAGGGGTCCTCGGTGGTGTAGGCGGCATGCAGTGCCTCGGCCACCCGGGCCGTGACCTCCAACAAGGCCCGTACCGAGGGGGGCGGTTTGGCCTGATAGCACTCGTCGAGATCCGCGCCGTCGACGAATTCCGTGACCAGGGCGACCCGTTCCTCCAGCAGCACCAGGTCGTAGACGCGCAGGATGCCCGGATGGTTGAGGTACCCGAGGAGGCGCCCCTCGTCGCGCAGCCGGCGAACGGCCTGACTCTTGGGATCGAGCCCCTGGTGGAGGACCTTGACCGCGACGTCGGACCGGACTCCGCCGCCGCTGATCATCGTCGCCAGGTAGACCTCTCCGAACCCACCGCGGCCCAGACAACGCTGGATGTGGAAGCGGCGTTTCTCCGCGTACTCGCCTGCGTCAGGAAGGTCCCTGCCCACGCTGGGATTCTACCGCGTGGTGCACTCCATCCCGAGGAAAAGGGTCGAGGGCCGCCCTTTGGTACACTTCTGTGGCGAGGGGTCGAGATGAAACCGGGCATCGCTCTACTTGCGTTCTTGCCGACAATGTCCGGATGCCTCCTCGGATGGGATCCGCTCCACGAGCTTCTGGATACGGATGACACCGGCGACACCGGCGACACCGGCGACACCGGCGACACCGGCGACACCGGCGACACCCAGGACACCAGCAACCCCTGGCCGGAATGCCCGTTGGTCATCCTGCAGAGCGCCACGATCACCCTCGACGGGGCAACGGGGGATTGGGACGGCATCAGCCCCGCCATCGAGGATCCCCAGGGGGACGACTCCTCGTCCTACACTGGCGACGACATCCGCGCCCTGTACGTGGCCGCCGGGCCGACCGATCTCTTCCTCCGCCTCGACCTGTGGGAGGACGTGAACCCGTCCTTCCAAAACGATGTCCCGGGAACGGAGGGGCGCTACCGGATCGTGCTTCCAAACGATGGTACCTACCCCCACCTCGATACCGGACTTGCCTACGATCCGGGCCAGGGATGGAGCCTCGGCTACAACGGCAGCGGGCCCAGCGACATCCCGGGCCTCTCGGGCCCCCAGTACGTCGAAGCGGCCGGAAGCGTCATCGAGATCGGCCTCCCCTACTCCGTGATCGGCAACCCCACCTTGATGATGCAGGTCGAAGCAGTCGTCGAGAACTGCTGTATCGTGGACTGGATCGAGCTGGACAACACCTCGTGCATCAACTTCAGACTGTGATTCCACTCGCGGTGATGCTGTCCGGGTGCATCCTGGGCTGGGACCCGCTGCACCACCGCGTGGACACCGACGACACGGGCTCGGACACCGACGATACCGGCGACACCGACGACACTGGCGAAGAGCCCCGCTGTCCGACGATCGCGATTCCGAGCGCTACGATCACCCTCGACGGGATGACCGCGGATTGGGACGGCATCGACCCCGCGATCGAGGATGAACAGGGGGACGACTCGCCGTCCTACGTCGGCGACGACCTCCGCGCCTTGTACGTGGCCGACGGGGGGACCGACCTCTTCCTCCGTATCGACCTGTGGGAATCCGTGAACGAGAACTTCCGGAACGAAGACGGGGGAACGGAGGGGCGATACCGGGTCAACCTCCCCAACGACGGTCCCTACGTGACCCTCGATGCCGCGGTCACCTTCCACGAGACCGACGGATGGGTCCTCGGCTACACCGGATCTGGGACTGGCTCCGGGCTGCAGGGTCCCGAGTACGTGGGGGTTCTCGGAAGCGTCATCGAGATCGGCGTTCCACATGCAGAGATCGGCAACCCGACCGTCCTGCGGGAGATCGAGGCCCTCGTCGAGAACTGCTGCGTCCAGCCCTGGACCGAGTTGGACATCGCGTCCTGCGTCACCGTGGAGCTGTGATCCTCTAGAGGTCGTCCGGAATGCCATTGGCGCGGCAGATCTGCGCGTAGATGCCGGCGCTCGCCCGCGGGGTCCGCTCCTGGGTCTTCCGGTCCAGCGCCAGCAGGCCGAAGTGGGTCGACCACCCCTCGGCCCACTCGAAGTTGTCGACCAGCGACCAGTGGAAGTAGCCCCGCACGTCGGCCCCGGCGGCGATGGCCTCGGCCACTGCGCGAACGTGGCTCACCAGGTAGTCCGGCCGAATCTCGTCGGTGTTGTCGTACACCCCGTTCTCGGTCACGTACAGCGGCATGTCGAGCGACCGGGAGAGCCGGAGGAGTTGGTCCCGCAACCCGTCGGGGCTGGGCTGCCCCCAGTCGTTGCCCTCGGTCTTGATGCTGGGCTCCTGGACGTGCTCCCCGAGGGGTCTCTCGCCTGTGAGGGCGAACCGCACCTCGTATCGCCCATAGAAGTTGAGCCCGAAGAAGTCCGACGAGCCCGCCAGCCCGTCGACCCGGCGGGGCACTGCCACCAGGGGGGGCAGGAGCCGACCCGTGGACAGGGCTCGGACGAACACCTCGGAGAAGGCCCAGTCCTGGGCCCAGGCTGCGAACCGATCGAGCGGGTGGCCCGGTCGGTGGGGGGTGAACCAGGGCATGTTGAGCACCAGGCCCACC
>JAFDJI010000533.1 GCA_019307545.1 Deltaproteobacteria bacterium
TGGCCCTACGATGTTGGCCGCGCGCAGCAGCACCGTGCTCACCTCGCGGTGCTGCCACAGGAAGTTGGTGACGGTGTGATCCAGCTCCACCACGTCCACCAGCTCCTTGAAGATCTGGCCGCCTCGCAGGGGGGCATCCTCCCCGATGTTCACCGGGTTGTGCTCGTGGGCGCCGTACACGTGGTACGTCCCGAGCACCACCACCCGCTCCACCTCGTACCGCCTACAGAGCTGGAGGAGTTGGCGCGTGCCCAGCACGTTCTGGGTGTAGCGACGCGGGGAATGCACGGACGCGGTGGCGGCGCGCATCCCGAGGTGGATCAGCATCCGGGGCCGGTGTTTGCGGAACACCTCGGCCACCGTGCGGTGGGTGTAGCGCTTGACCCGGTGGTAGGACCCGGGGAAGTCTCGTCCCCTCCGCTGCGCCCGCACGTCGAGCCCGATCAGCTCGCCGTCGTTGACGAGCTTCTCCCCAACGATCCCAGCGAGGCGGCCTGCCGCGCCGGCGATGAGGATCCGCATCAGGGGCTCCCCGCGAGTGCCGTCAGGGAGCTCAGCCGCGGGCGTTCGGCCAGCCCCGCGTCCAGGAGCTCCTGCACCGCGTTCCGCACGGTGGCCACCATCTCTGCGACCTCGTCGTCCGCTGTGTCCCAGTCCCCTACGAAGCGCAGGGGCGCGCCGAACCGGAGTTGGATGCGTACCGGGAGCGGGAGCATGCCCAGGGGGCCCAAGAGGGGAAAGAAGGGGGTCACCGGGACGTAGGGCGCTCCGATGAGCTTCGCCAGGAACGCGGCGTTGTAGATGGCGGGGTAGGTCTCCTCGCCACCGATGACCGCCACCGGGACGATGGGGCTGCGGGTCTGGAGCGCGATGCGGAGGAAACCAGTACCGAAGCTCTGGAGCTGGTAGCGGTGCCACCAGGTCTTCCCGCTCCCCCGGGTGCCCTCGGGAAACACCATGATCGCCTGCTCCCGCCGGAGGAGCTCGACGCAGTTCTCCGGGTCGCCGACCACCTGCCCGCAGCGGATGAACCAGGTCCCGATGAAGGGGAGCGTCGGGAACCACCGCTCCACCATGCCGCGGACGATGCGGGGTGGGTTGGCCTCCAGCAGCATCGCCATGGCGATGAGGATCCCGTCGACGGGCAACTGGCCGCTGTGGTTCGGAACCAGCATCACCCGCCCGTCGGGGATGTTCTCGGCGCCCACCGTCTCGACCCGGAAGTAGTTGTCGTACAGCCAGCGGCTGTAGCGAAGGGTGCGCTCGGTGGTCTCGTGGTTCAGACCCCAGGGGTCGTACCCCGCGGAGTTCACCGGGGCGCTTACCCGCAGCTGTTCCCGTTGCTCCTCGGTGAGGGGGGATTCGCGGAACCGCTTCAAGAACTCGAGCATGATTGGAGTCTACTTGTGGATCGCCTTTCTGGGGCCCAATGAGGGGTGGGGAGCCCGAACGGGCTTCGCTCTACAGCTCCAGGACATACACCGCGCGGATCCCGGGAGTGGCGCGCAGCGCCTCCACCGCCCCCTCCTCGATCGGCGCGTCGAGGGACCACACCGCCAGCGCTTCGTCCGAGCCCTCCCGCAGCCCCACCACCAGCCGGGAGACGTTCACCTCATCGTGCCCCAGCCGGGTGCCCACCGCCCCGATCACCCCCGGACGGTCCTCGTTCTTGATGACCAGGAGGCGCCCCTCGGGGATCAGCTCCAACTCGTAGCCATCGATGTAGACCACCCGCATGTTCCACTTGCCGAACACCGCGCCGTGGACCTCGGTCCCCAGCGGTCCGTGCAGCTCCAGGGCGACGAGCTTGGTGAAGTCGGGGTGCTCGCCGCATGTGGTGGACTCCACCGCGATTCCGTTCTCTCGGGCGTACAGGGGCGCGCTCAGGTCGTTCACGGGCGGGTCGACCTTGCAGTTCAGGGCCGCACAGATCGCCGCCGCGGTGATCGCCTCGGTGTCGAGGTCGCACAGGGCGCCGTAGTAGCAGACCTGCACCCCAGTGATGTCACCGGTGTGGATCTTGCCCGCGAGGGTGCCGAGGTGGGTCCCGAGGCGCATGTAGGGTTCGAGGACCCGCAGCGCGTCTCCAGGGACGTTGGGGGCGTTCAGGGCGTTGGTGGTGCCCCCGGTCTCAAGGAAGTCGCGCATCTGGGTGGCGATCTCGATGGCCACCAACTCCTGCGCCTCGACGGTGCTCGCGCCGAGGTGGGGGGTGAAGATGACCCTTGGGTGGCTCAGCAGCGGGTGGTCGGCCGGCGGAGGCTCCTTCTCGTAGACGTCCAGCGCCGCACCGGCCACCTTGCCCGACTCCAGGGCGTCCAAGAGCGCCGCCTCTTCCACGATGCCGCCGCGGGCGCAGTTGATGACGTAGACGCCTTGCTTCATGGCCGCGAAGGCGGCCGCGTCCAAGAGGTAGTGCGTCTTGTCGGTGTGGGGCAGGTGCAGGGTGATGTAGTCGGCGACCGACAACAGCTCTTGGAGTGCCATCAACTCCACCCCCAGGCCCGCCGCGACCTCCTCGGTGACGAAGGGGTCGTACGCCACCACTCGGGTCTTGAGGCTCAACAGGCGGTCCGCCACGATCCGGCCGATGTTCCCGAGGCCGATGATCCCGATGGTCTTGCCCGCGACCTGCCGACCCTTGAGCTTCTTCTTGTCCCACCGACCCGCGCGCATCGACGCGGTGGCCTGGGGAATGTGTCGGCTCACGGACATGAGCAGGGCGATCGCGTGCTCCGCGGTGGTGGTGGCGTTGCCCGAGGGCGCGTTCATCACCACCACCCTGCGGTCGGTGGCAGCGCGGACATCGATGTTGTCCACCCCGATGCCAGCACGGCCGATCAACCGCAGCTTGGTGCCGCGGGCGATGACCTCGGCGGTGACCTTGGTGGCGCTGCGCACCATCAGGGCGTCGTAGTCGCCGATCTTCTCCAACAGCTCTCCCGGCGGGAGCGTCGGGAGGGAGTCGACCTCGATGGAGTCGCTTTCCCGTAGGAGGTCGGATGCGAGGTCGGAGATGCCATCTGTGACGAGTACGCGGGCCATTGTGTGCTCCGAAACTGGGGGCAAGAGCCTACCATCCACCACTAGATTGCCACCGCCTCGTTCGGCGGAAGGTGCTCCGACATCTGCGCCAGCCCGGCCAGGGTACGCACGGAGTCTCCAAGCTCTGGAACCAGCCAGATCGGCGCGTCGGGCGCGTGCTCAGACAGGGCGGCGATCGCCTGGCGGTGCCGGTCTGCGGCCTCCTCCTCCTGTTCGACCAACCCCAACACCACCTCCAACGCCTTCCGCCACGCCGCCGGATCCATGTCGGCGGGAGCGGGTGGCATGTCCTCGACCCCCAGGGAGCGATCCACCCCCGGATCTGCTGCGACCCGGTTCAGGAGGAAGCCAGAGAACTGCATGCCCCGCTCCTCCAGGATCTCGAGGAAGGACAGCGCGTCGGTGCGCTCGGGGGCGGAGGCCGAGGCGACCAGGAAGTAGTGGGTCTGTTCCGCAATCAGCAGCGCACGCACCGCCTTGCTGCGGGAGCGGAACCCGGCCGCGTAGTCGGAGAACAGGTTGAAGAACTCGGCGATGTCCTCCAGGACCCGGTCCCCGGCCAGGTGGCGC
>JAFDJI010000534.1 GCA_019307545.1 Deltaproteobacteria bacterium
CACCGTCCGGAGCCAGATCGAGCGTACCCTCGGTGAGGACGCGGCCCTCCAGCGACCCGGCGACATCCGCGGGGGTTGGCCAGGTCCGCTCGCGGCACCACCGTCGCAGCGAGGACCCGGGGAGCGCGTCCGCGAGTACCTCGCACCGCCGCTGCACCTCGGCGGCGACGGGACGGTCCCTCCCCCGATACCGAAGCAGGTCCCGCAGGAGGTCCCGCACCCCAATCGGGGTCGCAGCGGGGAGGTCTCGCAGGCGCCTCTCCAGATGGCGCTCGTACCGAGCGCGGTCCGCCGCGAGGCGGGAGAGGTCCCGCATCGGACCCTCCAGAAACCGCCGCCGCGCCACGCCCTCGAACAGGGATGCACCCAGTCCGAAGAGGTCCCAGGCCGGGTCCGCGACGCGATCGAGGAAGCGCTCGGGTGCCATGTAATACAGGCTGCCCACCACGAGGTCACTGTCGGTGCGCGCCTCCCGATCCAGCGCCCGCGACCAGGCGATGCCGAAGTCGAGCAGCTTCACCTGTCCATGTCGCCCAAGGCGAATGTTGGTGGGTTTGACGTCCCGATGGACCAGCCCCAGCGGTCGTCCTCCGCTGTCCACGGCGTCGTGTGCGATCGCCAGCGCAGCGGCCGTGGTGCCGACAGCCTGCACCGAGGCCCGAACGGACAGGGGCGACGCGCTCGACCAGCAGGAGGCGAGATCCGCGCCATCGACGAACTCCGTCACCAGGGCGATCCGGCCCTCCAGCAGGATCAGGTCCATCACCTCCAAGATGGCGGGATGTGCCAGGCGTGCGAGCAGGCGCCCCTCGTCCCGAAGCCGCAGGACCGCGTCGCCCCTCGGATCCAGGTCCACACGGAGCACCTTGACCGCAACCTCGGTCTCCAGGCCCCCCGAAGATCGCATCACCGCCCGGTACACCTCACCGAACCCGCCCCGGCCCAGGCAATCCCCGATCAAGAACTCGCGTCGTCCACCCGGCATCCTCGCGCCACTGTACCTCTGCGGCAAAGACCCCCGGCGGAAAACTGCTGCACCGGATGCCGATCCCGCCGACAGGAGTTCCGATCCCTCAAACCACGTACCATTAGCGCAACCCAGATCGTGGAGGCTGGCGCTTGAGTCCCCCACACCGTTACGCTGGACACCGAACCGGGGAGTACCGGCGACAGGCGAGGCGCTATTGACCGAGACACACGCCTGCAGCAAATGTGGAGGCTCAAACCTCCGTTGGACTACGCTGCGCCGTCACGTGCCGGTCGATGTCTTCCAGTGCAAGACCTGCGGCCACGCCGAGATCGAGGAGGACTGGTACGCGCCGTTGATCCCGCTGACCCCGGGGAACTGCGTGAACTGCGGCGACCGCCGCGAGATGGACGTGTGCCGGAACTGTGGGCTGAACCGCGAGGAAGACCTCGAGGTACACGACGAGCTCCGCCAGATGGTCGCCCCCACGCACAACCTGCTCAACGCAGCCCGCGCCGCCAGCCGGATCGGGCGTCGCCTCATCGCGCTCAAGCTCGCCACCGCAGCGGCCTACATCAACGAGGAAGATCAGAAGGACCGTGCTCGGGCACTGCGGATCTGGCTTCTCGCCGCGATCGGCGAGGGGAAGTACGCCTTGGAGGACGCCCGCGCGTGGGTCGAGCAGGAGCCGGACCCCGCTGCACTGGCCTGGGCCAGCCTCGGCCAGCAGCAGAAACACAATGGGTTCACCGGGGCCGCGGCCGATGCCTTCCACAGGGCCCTGAAAAAGGACCCGAGCCAGCAGATGATCCGCGCCGAGCGCGCCAAGCTCCTCATGGGAATGCACCGTGAGGGTCAGGCAGCCGAGGATGCCTGTATCGTCTTGGAGTCGGACAACGAGAAAGCCGCCGACGCGGCGCTGACGGTGGCGGCCGAGCTGTGCGACAAGTTCGAGGCCAGCCTGCGCGACGACGAGGTCGCACGGCTGATCGAGCGCGCCGGTCCCCATGTCGAGCGTTCCGGCACCCTCCTTGCGCATCGCGCTCGCCTGGCGGCGCTGGAAGGCGACGCGATCGCCGCGAAGCGCGACCTCAAGAAGGCGAAGAAGCTCGAGGCGTCCCTGCCCATCTACAAACGCGTGGAGCAGCTCATCAAGCCCCAGCGCAGCTCGTGGTGGAAGTGGTAGAAGGGCTCCTCGCAGCGCTGCCCCACGCCACTGCCGACCACGATCCCCGCCTGTTGGCCGCGGCCGCCCGACCGGGACGAAGCCGCGACACCGCGCTGCGCTTGTATCGGGACGCGACCGAGAACCCCGCCTCGGCGGACGGGCGCATTCGCCGGGGTCTTCGAGATGCGCGCTACCTGCACTCGCGGGAGCGACGATTCGTCGCGGACGGGATCCACGGGCTGCTGCGGCACGGCGAGGTCCTCGCCGCCGTGTTGGAGGATGACGCTCGGCTGACGCGATGGCTGGGGTGGTTGCTGACCCAGGGGCTGCCAGTGGCCGATGCGGCGGATGCGTGGAAAGAGACGCAGCCGGGATCAGTCCCGCGGTTTGCGGCAGTGGTCGACCTCGCCGGCGCCCTCGCTCCTCTCCTGCATACCTTGACACCCGAGGAGGCGGTGGCGCTGGTGGGAAGTGTGACACCCGCCTGTGCATCTGCACTGATCCGCTCTCTCGGGACCGAGGTGGGCGCCTTCCTCGCTGCCAGCAACGCCCGCGCACCGGTCACCATCCGCGCGCACCGCGCTCGCACCGAGAGGGAGGAACTCACCGGACGGCTCGCGGCCGAAGGGTTCGACGCCACTCCAACCCCCTATGCCCCCGACGGCCTACACATCGCCAGGGGAGGGAACCTCGTCGCCACCGCCACCTGGCGGGAGGGGCTGTTCGAGGTGCAGGACGAGGGGAGCCAACTCATCGCCGCCCTGGTCCAGCCCCAGGGATTGGTGGTGGACTTCTGCGCCGGAGCGGGGGGCAAGACCCTGGCGCTGTCCGCCATGATGGTAGGGGGGGGAATCCTCGCGGCAGATGTCCGTGCCTCCGCCCTCAACGAGCTGCAACGCCGTGCCCGGCGGGCCGGCATCGACAACGTGAGCACCTGCGTGCTGCCACCCGCCGGTGCATTCCCTCGCACGCTGAACCGCGCCATGGGTCTCGCCGACCGGGTCCTGGTGGACGCACCGTGTAGCGGCTCGGGTGCGTTGCGGCGGCACCCGGCCTACCGACTGCGCATCACCGCCAACACCCTCGCGAGCAACCCGGTGGACCAACGCGCCATCCTCGACCGGGCTGCGCCGCTGGTCGCGCGTGGGGGGCGGTTGGTGTACGCCACCTGCTCGGTCTTCGTCGAAGAGAACGATGCGGTGGTGGAGGACTTCCTCTCCTCGCACCCGCAGTTCGCACGGATGCCTGCCCGCGAGGTGCTGGGCGCTCATGCGACGGACGTGGGCGACGGCGAAGTGCTCCGGGTGCTGCCGCACATCCACAGCACTGACGGGTTCTTCGGCATCGTGCTCGTTCGAAGCTAACCCAAGCATCAGCCGCGTTCGGGAGCCGGGGACTTGGTCTCTGCGTCGACGGCACTCGAGAATTTGCGCGATGGGCGGTACTCGTGGATTCGGCCCACCCGTTTGCGGGTGAG
>JAFDJI010000535.1 GCA_019307545.1 Deltaproteobacteria bacterium
TCCTGAAGCCGATCGACACCGACGGCGACGGTCGCCCCGACCGGGTGGATGCCTGTCCCGCGGAGGGGGAGACCTTCAACCAGTTCCGGGACGAGGACGTGTGTCCCGATTCCCTCGGTGTCCTGTCCGTGCTGGTGCGGGACCCGGACGGGGAGCCCGTCTCCGACAGTCTGGTCATGGTGGACGGCAGCGAAGTCGGTCGCACCGGCGCGGATGGACGGGTGCTTGTCACCAGTCTGATGCCCGGGTCCCGGGTGGCGGTCTCGGCGGAGAAACCCGATCCGATGCTCGCGCCGGGCGGGCTCGGCGCGGTGGACCTGCGAGCGGGGACACAGAGCGTGACCCTGTCGCTCCAGCGGTCTCCGGAGGCCCTCCTGCTCGCCCCGGAGCTGAACATCCTGGCGTTGGCGCCGCCCGACGGCAGGCCGGTTCCCTGGGTGATGGTGTACGTGGACGGGCTGTCCAAGGGCAGGACGGACCGCTCCGGCGCGTACCGGTACGTGGGTCGCACCGCTGGCACCACCCTCATCGTGGCCGTCGGCGAGCCGCGGGCGGACCGGGAGATCAGCGCGATGAGGTCGATCCACCTGGACGGGGGACCCCAGCGGCTCCGGATGTGGCTGGGAGGTGGCGACGGCGGAGTGGGCGAGGTGTCGACCCGGGACGGCGACGGCGACGGCACGGTGGACACCTACGACGGCTGCCCGGACGACAAGGAGGTGGTCAACGGGTACCTCGACGGCGATGGCTGCCCCGACGAGTTGGCCACGGTGATGCTGCAGATCATGGATCCTGGTGGCGGCTCGGTTTCGGAGGCAGTGGTGTTCGCGAACGGCGCCGAGATCGGACGCACCGCCGCCGACGGCACCTTGGCGGTGCCCGACCTCATCCCGGGGAGCATCGCGATGGTCGAGGTCGCCAAGGCCGACACCGACCTGCTCCCGACGGCACTCCAACTCGACGACCTCGTGGAGGGCATGCAGTCGCACGAGGTGGTGATGCAGTGGAAGGACACGGACGGCGACGGCATCGTGGAGTCGGCCGATCGCTGCCCCTACCGGGAGGAGTCCCACAACGGGTACCGGGACGAGGACGGATGCCCGGACAAGCTGGCCATGGTGGTGCTCAAGGTCTTCGATGACCAGGGCGTGGCCCTGCCCGGGATGCCCGTATCCATCCGCGACCGCGAGGTGGGGCACACCGAGGCCGACGGCCGCCTGCGGGTGCGAGACCTCATGCCCGGCACCAACACCACCTTCCACATCGGCCCCGCCGGCCCGGGCGGTGACTGGGCGGCACTCGAGGTGGACCTGATCGAGGGCACCCAGGTCCACACCGTGCATCTCGGATCGGGACCCCCCTGAGCACCAGGGAGCCGCAACGGGCGCGGGACATTGATTGACGGTTGTCATTGACAGTTGTCATTGACAGTTGTCAGCAGCCTGCATACGGTGGTTCCACCTGGATAACCAGGACGCGCGATCGCGTCTTGGGGGCGGCGGAGGTGGACGGATGAAAGTGGTGGTGACGGGGCCTTCCGGTCACGTGGGAACGGCCTTGGTGACGGAATTGCTGGCACGCGGCCACCAGGTGCGAGCGGTGTGCTTCGACGAAGCCCGCAGCCTGGACGGTCTGGACATCGAGCGGGTAGAAGGCGACGTCCTGGACCGGGAGAGCCTGCGTGCCGCCTTCGAAGGGCAGGACTGGCTGTTCCACCTCGCGGGGATCGTGTCCATTCGCCGCAATCAGCGCGACCTGATGCGGGCGGTCAACGTGGACGGAGCCCGCAACGCGGCGGAGATGGCCCTCGAATGTGGAGTGAGCCGCATGGTGCACTTCAGCTCGGTTCATGCCTACGAGACCTGGCGGTTGGGGATACCCCTGGACGAGTCGGGCGACCGGTGCACCTCGCGGCGAAACGGCCTTTATGACTGGACGAAGGCCATGGGGGAGGCGGAAGTGCGCAAGGTGATTGCGCGGGGGCTGGACGGGGTCATCGTCAACCCCACAGGCATACTCGGCCCCTACGATCACCTGCCATCCCACATGGGGGCCTTCCTGCTGCAGATGTACCAGAAGAAGGTCCCGCTGCTGGTGAAGGGTGCCTACGACTGGGCGGACGTGCGTGACGTGATCGACGGCGCCATTGCGGCCATGGAGCGGGGGCGGACTGGGGAGAACTACCTGCTGGGAGGCCACAACGCCTCTCTCCGTGAACTGGCCGAGATCACAGAGGAGGTCACCGGGATTCCGCAACCGCGGCGCGCGGTTCCGCTTTGGATGGTGCAGGCCAGCCTCCCACTCACCCAGCTGGCCCTTGCGGTTACCCGTGGGCGGCAGCTGGTGACCCGCTATTCCCTGAAGACGCTGGCCTCGGAGATCCAGGTCGACTGCTCCAAGGCACGCGATGAGCTTGGCTACGAGCCGCGACCCCTCCGCGACACCCTGGTCGGCGCGTACCAGTGGTACGTGGATGCGGGCATGCTCGAGGGAACCGAGGCGTTGCAGGGCACTGTCTGAGGGCTCTCAGCCGTCAGCTCTCAGCCCGCCCCGAAGACCGCGTATCCACCGCTCCTAACTGGCTGATTGCTGAGTGCTGACCGCTGACGGCGCAGCCCGATCTGCTGGAGTGATCGGCATTGCGGTTACACCCGCCCCATGGCCCTGTTCGACGTCCACGCCCACCTCACCCACCGCCGGCTCCTTCCCCGGGTCGACGAGGTGCTCTCCCGCGCACGTGCCGCGGGCCTGACCACCATCATCAGCAACGGGCTCAACACCCTCGACAACGAACGGGTGCGCACCCTGGCCGCGCGGAGCGACCTGGTGAAGCCGGCCTATGGCCTCTACCCGGTCGACGCGGTGCTGGTGGAGATGGACGCGATGGGCGAGGACTACCACCACGACGAGCCGGCGGTGCCGGCTGAAGAGGCGGTGGCCTGGGTCGCAGACCACGTGGAGGAGTGCTTCGCGGTGGGGGAGATCGGCCTCGACCACTACTGGGTGCCCGAGGCGTTGTGGGACCGGCAGGAGCAGGTCTTTCGCGAGCTGGTTGCCATTGCGCTGGAGGCCGACAAGCCGATCATCGTCCACACCCGCAAGGCGGAGCGGCGAGCCTTCGAGATCCTGGTGGAGATGGGGGCGGAGCGGGTGGATTGGCACTGCTTCGGGAGCAAGGTCAAGCTCGCGCGGAGGATCGCGGAGCACGGCCACTACCTCTCCATCCCGGCGAACGCGCGCAAGGCTGAGGCCTTCACCCGGATGCTCGAGAAGCTCCCAAGGGACCGGATCCTGCTCGAGACGGACTGCCCGTACCTCGCCCCGGTGCGCGGTCAGTGCAACGAGCCGGCGAACGTCGCGGTGACGGCCGCCTACGCCGCGGAGCTGTGGGGCTGCAGCCAGGAGGAGGTGCAGGGCCAACTCTCCCGGAACTTCGAGCGGCTCTTCGGAACGCCTCCGTAGGCGCGTGCGTCCGGACGGGTGACCTGCCCGAGCGCCACGGTGCCCATCACGGCGGTCCCAGCACCTCGGCGAGGTAGAGCACGAAGGTCGATACGTCGCTTTCGCGTCCGCGCAGCACCACGTCGTCCGCGCCGTCGCCGTCCCAGTC
>JAFDJI010000088.1 GCA_019307545.1 Deltaproteobacteria bacterium
CAGACCCAGCTCCGCGAGCCGCTCCCGATTGCGGTGTCGCTCCACGGGGGACTGCAGGAAGCGACGAACCATCTCTCCATCCTGGAGGTAGAACCACAGCCCCCCGTTTTCCCCCACCACCCCGTCCACCGGCCACATGCGGGCGATCTGGTCCACCCAACCCCCCGGACGGCCGGTGATGGGGATCACCCGCAGTCCTGCTCGCTGCAGGTCGGCCATGGCCACGAAGGCCTCCGGGACCAGCTTGCCCTCCCAGGTCAGGGTGTCGTCGATGTCGGTGAACACGCCGCGCAAGCCGCGGCAGGTCTCGACGGGCAGCTCGGTGATCGGCCTCATGGTCAGACGGTCCAGGTGTCCCCGGCGGTGAGCAGCCGCTCCAGGTCTCCCTGCCCGAGCTTCTCGCGTGCTTCCCGGACCTGGGCCTGGAAGGCGCTGTCATAGGTGGGCCGGTCCTCACGGTAGAGCACCCCGATGGGCACCGGGAACTCTGGGGGCTCCATGTGGGCGAGCGCCTGGGCGAGCCGCGGGTTGGTCTCGTCGTGGACCAGGCAGTCGGCCTCCGTGTACTCGTCCCCCAGGGGGACCACGTGGAGCGTCATGCAGTCCGCGACCAGCCCCTTGGGCTCGGCCTTGCTCCCCCACACGATGGGCCTGCCGTGTTCGAGTTGCACGATCCGGTCTTTTCGGACCGCCTTGTCGGTGAAGCTCTTGTAGGCCCCGTCGTTGAAGATGTTGCAGTTCTGGTAGATCTCAAGGAACACCGTGCCCCGATGCGCGTGGCACTGGTCCAGGGTGGCGCGCAGGTGGGTCGGGATCACGTCCACCGACCGGGCCACGAACCCGGCCCCCGACCCGAGTGCGAGCAGGAGCGGGTTGAAGGGATGGTCGATCGACCTCATGGGGGAGGACTTGGTGCGCTTCCCCATCTCGGAGGTGGGGGAGTACTGCCCCTTGGTCAACCCGTAGATGCGGTTGTTGAACAGGAGGATGTTCAGGTCGACGTTGCGTCGCAGCGTGTGGATGAGGTGGTTGCCGCCGATGGAGAGCGCATCCCCATCCCCCGTCACCACCCACACGTGCAGATCGGGGCGGGTGGTCTTCAGACCGGTGGCCACCGGCAGCGCCCGCCCGTGGATGGTGTGGAAGCCGTAGGTGTCCACGTAGTAGGGGAAACGCGACGAACAGCCGATCCCCGAGACGATCGCGAACTTCTCGCGCTCGATCCCGAGACCGGCGAACACCGACTGCACCTGGGAGAGGATGGAGTAGTCTCCGCATCCCGGGCACCAGCGCACCGTCTGGTCGGAGACGAAGTCCTTCTTGGAGTAGCTCGGTACCGATAGCGTGCTCATGGGGTCAACTCGTCGATTCGGCCCGCGATCTCGCTTCGGGCGAAGGGCTGGCCCTGGATCTTGTTGAAGGGGATGGCGTCCACGAGGAACTCCGTGCGGATGAGCCGCACCAACTGTCCCAGGTTCAGCTCTGGTACAAGGACCTGGTCGTAGCGCGAGAGGATCTCACCGAGGTCCTCCGGGAGCGGGTTGAGGAACCGGAGGTGGACGTGTGCCACCGCCCGCCCCTCCTTCAGGGCGTCGTTCACTGAGGCCCGGATGGCCCCATAGGTGGAGCCCCACCCGAGCACCAACAGCCCGTGGTCCGCCCCGTGCACGACCGTGGGCGGGATGAGTTGGCGCACCCGCTCGACCTTCTCTGCGCGCAGTTGACACATGCGCTCGTGGTTCTGCGGATCGTAGGAGACGTCCCCGGTGATGTCGGCCTTCTCCAGGCCGCCGACCCGGTGTGCGAGGCCGGGTGTCCCGGGAACTGCCCACGGGCGTGCGAGGGTCTCCTCGTCCCTGCGATAGGGTTCGAACCCCTCCGGATCGGTCTGGAACCGGGGCTCGATGGCGGGGATGGTGTCGAGGTCGGGGACGTGCCAGGGTTCGGCCCCGTTTCCCAGATACCCATCCGAGAGCAGGATCACCGGCACCCGATACCGGATGGCGATGCGCACCGCGTCGACCGCGGCCTGAAAGCAGTCCGCTGGGGTGCTTGGGGCGATGATCGGCACCGGGGACTCGCCATTGCGGCCGTACAGGGCCTGGAGCAGGTCGGCCTGCTCGGTCTTGGTGGGCATGCCGGTGGAGGGGCCGGCCCGCTGCACGTTGACGACCACGAGGGGAAGCTCGACCGCCACGGCGAGGCCGATGGCTTCTGCCTTGAGCGCCAGCCCCGGCCCCGAGGTTCCGGTCACCCCGATGGAGCCGCCCCAGGACGCGCCGATGGATGAGCAGACCGCCGCGATCTCGTCCTCGGCCTGGAAGGTCACCACCCCGTAGTTCTTGAAGGGCGCCAGGGCGTGCAGGATGTCCGAGGCCGGGGTGATCGGGTAGCTGCCGTAGAACAGGGGGATGTCGGCCTTGTTGGCGCCGACCACCAGCCCGATTGCCAGGGCGCGGTTGCCGGTGATGTTGCGGTAGAGACCCTTGGGGAGGTCGGTGGCGGGAAGCACCTGGTAGGTGTCCTGGAAGATCTCCACCGTCTCGGCGTAGTGATAGCCGGCGTTCAGCGCGGCGAGATTCGCCTCCATGAAGGGGCTGCGGAACTTGGTCTCCAGCCACCCGCGGGTCGGCTCCGGGTCGCGGGTGTACAGCCAGTACATCATCCCCAGGGCGAAGAAGTTCTTGCAGCGATCCGCCTCTCGGCTGTTCAGACCCAGCCCCTCCACCGCGCGGGCGGTGGTGGCGCTGATGGGGGCCAGCAACACCTGGTACTCCGCGAGGGTGCCGTCCTCGAGGGGATTGGTGTCCAGCCGCGCTTTGTCTAGGTCGCGGCGGGTGAAGCGGTCGCTGTTCACCACCACCAGACCGCCCTTTCGCAGGGTGGCGAGGTTGGTGGCCAGGGCGGCCGGGTTCATCGCCACCAGCACGTCGGCGATGTCTCCCGGGGTGTAGATGTCGTGGCTCGCGAAATGGACCTGGAAGGCGCTCACTCCGGCGCGGGTGCCGGCGGGTGCGCGGATCTCGGCCGGAAAATCGGGGAGGGTGGCGAGATCGTTGCCGGCGAGTGCCGAGGTCCGGGTCAACTGGGTGCCGGTGAGCTGCATTCCGTCGCCGGAGTCACCCGCAAAACGGATCACAACCCCCTCGACGGTTCGAGTGGCGCCTTGCGGCATCGGATGCCTCCGTGGGGAGTTTCGAGCTGATCGGCGTAACACGACGCCCGGTCGACAGGACAAACAAAGACGCCGGGTGTGAAGTGCCCGTGCGGGTCCCTGGCAAGGGGGTTCTCGGCGAGGGTGGGCCAAAGTAGCCGAATTCCGGCTTCCGTTGGGGGCCGTCGTGTGCTAATTCTGCTCGTCTCAGCCCTGACGGATCGCCGGGGCGAAGAACGGTGGAGGGGACGTTGCGTACGTTGTTCCTCTTGGTGGTGGCTGCCCTCGGCCTTGCTCCCGACGCGCATGCCCAGTGGCAATCCAAGACAATGCGGGATCCGCTGCCGGGACGAGAGGTGGAACGGCCGCTGGTCCTCCCGAAGGGCTGGGTGCAGATCTCCTTCGGCTACGACCAGCACCTGGGGGTCGGACAGTGGACCCCCGAGGGCAAGGTGGAGCGGTTTGACCAGGCCCACTGGCAGTTGCACACCGAGCACGTTCGGATCGCCTACGGGGTCTCCAAGAACGCCGAGCTCTGGTGGACGATCCCCTTCCACCAGGCGCTGCTCACCAACGATGACTGGGACGACGACGAAGCGCTGTTCGACCACAGCCTGGGGGACCAGTACTTCGGCTGGCGCCTCCACATCCTCCACACCGAGGCTCCGGCCTCCTCGTGGATGTTCGACACCTGGTACAAGGCCCCCACCGCCCAGGAGTCACCGGCGAATTACATCGGAGGCCCCCTCAACGTTTCCAACATCATCTTCACCACCGGCACCCCCGACTGGTACCTGGGAACCGCCTACAAGCGCCAGTTCGGCCCGATCGCGGCCACCGCCACGGCCGGGTACCTGCACCGGTTCTCGTCGGTGGTGCAGTATCTGGTCGAGCTGAACGAGTTCCAGTTCAATGGCCGAATGAAGCCGGGGGACCAGGTGCGGCTCCAACTGGAAGTCATGCTCCAGGCGGGTCCACTCGCCATCGGGGTGCGGCCCGAGTACGAGGTCCGGCTCAAGACCAAGATGGGCACGACCTCCGGCGACTTCCTAAACCCCAACAGGAATCGCGACGTGGTTCCGGGGAGCGGGGGACAGGCCCTCGACCTGCGCAGCTGGGTCAAGCTGAACGCCACCCGCGGGTTCGACGTCGCCGGCTACTACGTCCACCCCCTTCTGGGCGAGGATCTCCTGTTCTTCCCGATCGAAGACCTGCACCCGACCTATGGGCCCACCTTCGGCGGCTTCGTGGAGGCACGGTTCTGATGCGGACCCTCACCCGACATCCTGTCGCGGGCTCCAGGCTCGCCACCTTCCTCCTGGCCGCCGTCTTCGCGGCGATGCTGCTCCTCCCCGGGGTTGCGGAGGCGAAGTTCGTCTTCCCCTACAACCACCCGGAACTGCAGTGGTACACGATCGAGACCGAGCACTTCTTCGTCCACTACCCGGTCTCCAAGAACCAGGACAGCCCCTACGCCATCAACCCCGTGTTCTCGGCCCGCAAGATCGCCGCGGTCGCCGAGGAGATGTGGCTTCCGATGACGACGGAGTTCGACTACTACCTCCAGGAGAAGATCCACATCGTCCTGGTGGACCAGTCCGACTACCTCGAGGGGTTCACCATCCCCTCCTGGGACTGGATCACGATCTCCGCCAACCCGGGCGCGTACTTCTACCGGATGCGCGGGCGGATGGAGTGGTTCTCCGACGTGTTGGTCCACGAGTTCGCCCACGTGGTCTCCCTGAAGGAGAACAGCGCGCTGCACGAGGGGGTGCAGGGCATCCTCATCGGTGGCCTGTACCGCGACGGGCTCCACAACCACGAGGATGGCGCAGAGCTGTTCATCCTCGACACCGACCCCTTCTGGTGGACGGAGGGTGGCGCCGAGTACTGGTCGGACAACACCGGCTACAACTGGTGGACCAACTCCCGCGACGCCAACCTGCGCACCACCGTGCTCGAGGACCGGCTCCTCACCTACGACGAGTGGATCACCCGGATCGACAAGCGGGACTGGGGCGACGGGGAGCGCGGCTACCAACAGGGGTACTCGATGGCCCTGTACATGCGCGGGCGGTTCGGCGACGAGACCTTCGGCGAGTTCGCCCAGGTCTCTGGGGAGCGTTGGCGCATGAACTGGGAGACCATCATCGAGGACGTCACCGGTGTGCCCTTGCGGCAGCTGTACGCGGACTGGGTCGCCTACCTGAAGGCGAAGTACACCGTCCGCTGGGACGAGGTGCGCGCCGAGGGTGAGGTCATGGGGATGGAGTTGCTCACCACCCGTCCCGATTTCCAGTACGACGACCCGGACGGGATGGACGAGTTCATGTCCGGGCGGCCCAGGGACCGCGAGGACGCCATCGAGAACCCGGGTGGGACCTGGGACTTCTACCCCCAGTACTCCGCGGACGGTCGGTTCTTCGCCGAGAACGCTCGGGGAGCGCTTGTGGTGAAGGAGATCCCGGAGCACCAGTGGCCGGCCTTCGCGGGGGACTACCCGAGTGGCAGGGCCAACGCCGAGGAGCGGCGGGTCATGGGCGACATGACCTACATCGGCCCCACCGAGTTCGGGACCTCCTTCGAGTTCGTGCCCGGGCGCGACGCGATCGTCATGAGCGGGAACATCCACGACCTGACGCTTTCCCCAGTGCATCTCGAGACCCGCGGGTACGACTTCAAGCAACTCGCCCTCATCGACCTGGAGCCCAAGGCGGACAAGCGCAAGCACCGCGGGAAGCGGGTGGAGTACGACACCATCCACCTGGACAAGAAGCGGGATCTCAAGAAGCGCTACACCCCGATCCCGAACACCATGCGCGGTTTCTCCCCCGCGGTGAGCCCCGACGGGCAGAAGGTCGCCTTCCTCCAGTACCGCGATGGCACCCTGAACCTGGCGGTGGTGAACATCGACGGCACCGACAAGCGGCTGCTCACCGATTTCGACGACGGCACCTGGATGCAGCACGCCGACTGGTCACCGGACGGCTCGCAGATCGTGGTGTCCATCTTCAAGAATTACCATCAGGACCTGTACATCGTGAACGCCGACGGCTCCGGGATGCAGGCGATCAACTTCGATGGATGGGAGGACCTCGATGCCCACTGGGCGACGGACGGGACCATCTACTTCTCGTCCGATCCCACCGGCATCTACAACATCTTCCGCTACGACCCCGAGAGCCGGCGAGTCCACCAGATCACCAACGTGATCGGCAGTGCCTACATGCCCTCCATCACCCCCGGGGGGAATCTGCTGTACATGCTGTGGACCGGCTACGGGTGGAAGAACTACGGCCTGTCGGGCTCGGAGTTCATGGAAGCCGATGTCACCGACCTGTTCGGTCTCGAGTTCGAGGAGGAGATGGTCCAGGAGGAGTTGGCCTTCCGCGAGGACCTCTCCGGCTTTGCCCCCGTCACCCGCAAGTACCGGTGGGGGAAGGCGATCATGCCCGCCACCGCGGTCCCGATCTTCCGCATGGAGAACGACACCCTCACCAACTACGGCCTGTCGGCCGGGTTGCAAATATTCATCCAGGACTATGCGGAGAAGCACGGCGCGGTGCTGTACTTCATGGCCGGCGAGGACCCGCTCTTCCTGTTCCAGTACTTCAACCAGATGGGGCACGGGGACCTGATCGTCTTCGGGTACCACTACCAGTCCAAGTACGACATCGGGTACCTGATCGACGACGACAACGACCCGACCACCACCGACGACCAGCGCACCTACGAGTCCCGCCAGCACCAGTTCGTGAACATCGGCGGGTTCTCCTACTTCTACCCATGGAACCGCGGCCTCGAGACCTATATCGGGCCCATGTTCATCGAGTACGGGTTCAAGAACGTCTCCGACAAGGAGTTCACCCCGTTCATGCGGGCGGTCGCGCTCAGCGCGGGGGTGTCCTACAGCAACGTGCGCGCCCGCTACGGGGAGGCCAATCCGCGTGGGGGTCGGGCGATCGACTTCGACTACCAACTGGGCTTCACCGACATCGTCTATGAGGCCTACAACGGGGTCGACGTCGACGATGGCCAGTTCATGGACGAGTACTTGTACAACCGGTTCGAGCTGACCTGGACCGAGCACCTGCCCATGACCGACTTCGGGTTGAGCGCCTTGGAGTTCGTGAAGACGCGGCGGCATACGGTGCAGCTCAGCGCGAACCTCGGGTTCGTGGACCGCAACGTGAACTACCAGGACGAGTTCCGCGCCGGTGGCCTGCACCCCTACTACGTGGGTTCGGGCACCATCCAGCCCAACAACCAGTTCTCGGGCTACCCCGGGTACTCGCTGAGCGGCGAGACGATGGTCGTGCTCGGGGCTGCGTACCGGTTCCCGATCTTCGGGAAGCTCAACAAGAAGATCGGGCCGCTGTACACCTACGACCTCACCATGCAGGTCGGCGGGACTGCCGGCAACCTGTGGTCCTTCCGGCCACCCGAGGAAGACGCGGTCGGAGAGTACTTCTACGACGACTGGGGGAACCGGGTCGCCTACGACTCCGCCTCGGTCAAGCGGGAGATCCCCTTCATCGACGAGGCCTACAAGAACGGCAACCACGTGCTGTTCGACGCCATCGCCGAGTGGCGCCTGAACTCGGTGCTGATGGGCATTCCCTGGAACAGCTTCGTGCGCCTCGCCTGGGGTTTCAACGAGATCCGGGGCATCGGCGACGTGGATGGTGACGACGTGTACGACACCACCGACACCCCCTTCGGGAACAGCGTGTCGAACGAGACCAAGAAGCCCGGCCCGCGTCTGTACATAGGCATTGGCACCGGTTGGTAGGAGGGACCATGCACAGCGCATCCCTGGCAGCAATCTTCGCCGTCCTCGCGCTCGGCGCCTGCAATCGCGACGTCACCGACGCCGACGTGAAGATGGTCGGTGTCGGCTACGACCCCGACGAGATTGGACCTGCCCCCACTCCGCTGGGCGGCATCGTCGAATACGATCACGTGGACTTCGCCGCCGCGGGCCTCAGCCTGGGCCTGATGGGCCTCTCGGGGACCGATCCGGTCGGCCCGCAGATGGCCGATTTCGCGCCGCCCTACCAGGGCATCTTCGGGTTTTCCTATGTCTTCGACCAGAAGCTGAGGTCGGCTGCGAGCTTGGTGTCCATCGGCGCCGCGCCCCCGCAGTTCGAGGAGACCTGCTACACCGCCTTCGACCCGCAGGGTCCCATCGGGTCCTTCACCACGGTGGACGTGGGCGACAAGATGCGGTTCGACTCGGTCGAGAGCGATGCCGGGTTCGCGCTGAACCGGCTGCCGGCGGATTACCCGCCGGACCCGCGGGACATGTTCATCTACTACATCGGGTTCCAGTACTACACGCCCGCGCCGCTGGCCCACCTGACCCCCGACCCCGAGCACCCGGAAGACCCCCTTGCGATGACCCCGCAGACCTACCGTCGGGCGAACTTCCCCTTCGGCGAGGAGGTCTCCTTCACCTTCCCGGGCGGCTTCGCCCGAATGGACCAGCCGGTGGCCTCCATCCCCCGGCCCTCCGGGGACATCCGGTTCCAGATGCCCGACGAGATCGGTGGGGTGTTGCTGGAGTGGGACGGCCCCCGCTACGATGCCGACGGGACCGTGCTCTCCACCGGTGCCCAGAAGCGGTGCTTCGAGTTCTACGAGGGTCGCCAGGACGACGCGGACCTCGCCCGCGAGGCTTGCGACGAGCTCCCGGAGACCCCCACCGAAATCGGTGAGTACAACTCCTTCCGGGGGCAGATGTACACGGCCCCGTGGGACACCAGCGACGGCACTGTGAAGTTGGTGTGGGACCCGAAGGAGCACGGGGACCTGGTGACCTTGACCGTCCGGTTCATGAAGCCCATCGACAAGGAGGACGCGCAGTTCACCTACGAGGCGGTACAAATGCCCAACGGTGAATACCGCGATGCACAGCCCTGTGAGGACGGCGAGTTCATCTACGATGAGGACCGTTACGAGCCCGACGGGCAGCTTCTCAACTCCCTGGCGGGGGACCCCTTCGACCAGACGATCAACGTGGTTTGTCTGCTGGAGGACGACGGTGAGTTCGAGTTGAACCAGGACGTCTTCGCCAGCGCGTTGGCCCATTCCGAGAACCGCGAGATCGGCGGGGTGGTGTTCTTCCTCTCTCGCGCCAGCGTGGACGACGTGGCGGTCCCACCTGCCAAGGACCGCTGGGACCAGCGACACGACATCACGCCGGTGCGGCTCCTGGCTCAATCCGTCCGGATTGGCCGCTTCTGGTGGGAGTAGGAGGGACCATGCGCAACGTCACCCTTTTCGTCACCCTCCTCGCCCTCGCCGGTTGCCAGGAAGTCACCAGGTTCGAGCCCTACTACGCCGATCGGTCCGACCCGGAGGTCACCGGAGTCGATCCTGCCTTCGAGGAAGGCAACGGCGGCGGCAACCTGGTGACCATCGCCGGGTCGGGGTTCGGGGACGACGCCGATGACCTCGTCGTCCAGTTCGGACGCCACAACGCACCGATCGTCTCGGTGTCCGACAGCGCCATCGAGGTGGTCACCCCTACCGGGCCCATGACCGGCGGCCCGGTGGACATCCTGGTCGCCACCCCCACCGGCTACATCGAGTGCATCCCGCCGGGCACCTCCGGCTACGACAGCGGCTGCGAGGTCGACTACACCTACGATGTGGGCGCGCTCTCGGGGGAGCCGGACTTCTACACCGGCCAGGAGCACTTCGTGCTCATCCACAACCTCTGGTACTCCTGCTACGGCGGGATGTACGACAACCCCGAGATCGGCGGCTGCGACACCATCGCCTACTTCGGTCAGACGGGGCTGGACGGGATCGGTGAGTTCTACCGGTTCTCCTACCCGCGGGTGCACGCCGCCAGCCAGGGCTTCGTAAGTGGCACCGACTTCAACCCCGAGATGTGGCGGGTGGTGGAGCAGTTCGACCAGCCCTTCC
>JAFDJI010000536.1 GCA_019307545.1 Deltaproteobacteria bacterium
GACGTTCCCCAGTCCTTCACCGTCACCGCGGTCGACGACCAGGTGGTGGACGGTGTCGTGCCCTACGACATCCTCGTCGAGGACTGGACGCCCCCCATCCCGGAGGGGCCCGAGCTGTTCGCCAACCCGACCTTCCAGACCGGGGTGGCCGGCTGGACCGGGGACATCGGCGGTGGCGAGCACGTCTTCCCCGGCAACATGTTCTCCACTTCGCTGGCGACCAATATCGCCGTCGAGCAGACGGTCACCGGGCTCGAGGTGGGCTGTGAGTACCGCATCACGGTGGACATTCTGCAGCTGCCGGTCGCTGGCGAGTACCGCCACTACGGGTGGAAGTATCACCTGCGGGTCATGACATGGGACCCGAACAACGCGAACGACGAGTACGAGTGGGACCTCTTCAAGAAGGTGGGCTTGCAGAGCTCGATGTACGTCGCCTGGTGGCCGGAGACGGTCTTCCAGTTCTTCATCACAGAGGTGCCGACCGAGGCGACCCAGGCCCTCCAGGTCGACAGCGTGAGCCTAAAGAAGGTGCGCTGTCCCACGGGGTACGAGCTGCTCCCGTACATCCCCGTCGAGGTCACCAACCTCGACAACGACGTGGCGGGTTTCGAGATGGGCGCAGGTGGGGGACTGACCGAGACCTCCGAGGACGGCGGCCAGGTCACCCTCGAGTTCACCCTCGACACGCTCCCGCTGGCGCAGGTGGAACTCACGGTCACGGTCTCGGACCCCGCCGAGGCCAGCACGAACTGGAACCGGCTGGTGGTCGACCCCACCAACTGGCAGGACATCACCGACCTGGTCATCACCGGGCTGGATGATGCCGCCATCGACGGGGACAAGACGTTTTCGGTCACGGTCGACACCTCATCGAGCGATTCGAACTACGACGGCCTGTCCACAGCGGTGGTGCTGACCAACCTCGACGACGACGTGGCCCTGGTCGAGGGCATCGAGCGAACCCTGCAGGTCACCGAGGATGGGGGGTCCGACACCATCGCGCTTCACCTGGCAGCTCAACCGACCGCGGCGGTCACTGTTGGCCTGGTGGTCTCGGACACCACCGAGGGCACGGTGACGCCTGCCAGCCTGGTTTTCGATGCCTCGAACTGGTACCTGCCCCAGACGGTCACCGTCACGGGTCTCGATGACGACGTGGACGACGGTGCGGTCGCCTTCCAGGTCGTGACCAGCGTCACCACCACCGACGCGCACTACACAACCCTCGACCCCCCCGACCTGGACGTGGTGAACTCCGACGACGACGAGGCTGCAATCCTGGTGAGCGAGGACCTGTTGGTGGTCGACGAGGAGGGGGGGACGGCCGCCTTCGAGGTGGTGCTCACCAGCGAGCCCACGGCGACGGTGGAAATCCTCGCGACCTCGAACGACGAGGACGAGGGCACGGTGAGCCCCGCGACGATGTCATTTTCTGCGGCCGACTGGGACGTCCCCAAGGAGGTCGTGGTGACGGGGGTGGACGACGAGGAGTCGGACGGCAACAGGCTGTTCGCCATCGACCTGGAGAGCAGATCCGTCGACGACGCCTACGATGACCTGCCCATCCCGGGCGTCCACGTCAGCAATCTGGACGACGACGGTCCGCGCGGTACGTGCAGCTGCGCCACTGGATTGGGAGGGGCGCTGGGCTCATGGCCGGTGTGGCCGCTCGTGCTCCTCGGGCTCCGACGGCGAAGGCGGTAGCGGCCCCTCAGCGCTCGGCGGCCCGGCGGGCCTCGGCCAGGAGGAGCAAGGTCCCCGGCTCGGGGACCAGTGCGGCAGAAGCCTCGAGCACCGAGATGCCCTCGGAGATGCGTCCGGATCGCAGCAGGAACCACCCGCGCAGGTACTGAAGCCGCGCCCGTTCCCGAGGCAGCACCAACTCGTCCTCCTCCATGGCGTCCGCCCAGGAAAGGAGCGTTTCGGGGTCGAGGTCCTGGGCGCAGGCCTCCAGAACCCCCTTCATCCCGCGCCACTCGTCGTCGATGCGGTCCAGCAGCGGCGCGTGCTCCCGGCGACCCTCCACGTGGACCGCGTATCCCAGCACCGCGCCGGCAGCGTGCAGCAGGTCGGCGCGCACAACCCGGCTCCAAGGGTCCTGCGGAGCCTGGTCCACGAGCATGGTCCAGTAGCGTACCGCTCCCTCGTGGACCGCTACGGCAGGCCCCCCGGAGCCGACCCGGTTCACGAGCCCCATGCGGGTCTCGCCCTCGGGCAGGTCGAGGTGGGCGGTGCTGAAGATCGGGCGCTCACTTCGCCGGACGAAGGCACTCAGGGCTCGCTGCTTGGCCTCGGGCGCGGCTCCGGCGGGAAACAGCCGATCGGAAAGGGCCAAGCCACCGTCGTGGAGGACCCGCACGTCCGGACGGATGTCCTCGAGGAAGTGCATCGCGGCGACGGCACCGAAGTCGGCGTCTCCATGGACGAACAGCACCGCATCGGGGGGCAGCATCTCGAGTAGCGCCACGCCATAGTCATGCGCAAAGGTGTCGTCGCTGCGGTCGCTGGCACCGTAGTGGAGCGAGGCCAGCGCGCAGAGGCCGATCGCCGCGGCAACTTCGACATGGGGAACCCGCTCCGCGAGCCAGGCCAGGCCCAGCGCGAGCCAGAGGCCCATGACCCCCCAGGCCAGAAGCGGGAAGGGCGCGAACACCGCCTGCCACACGAAGCCAACGGTGTCCCAGGCGAAGGTCATCAGGACGAAGGAGGGCCCCAGGAAGGCGAGGGTCAGTCCCAGGGCACGCCCCTTTTCTGGCCGCTGCCAGAGTGCCCAGGCGCCGAGGCCCACCAAGACGATGCCCAGGTACCCGAACTGCGCGAGCATCTCGTGGCCGAGGAAGCCGGCGAAGCCCAGGCGTTCGGAGAGGGTGACCGTCACCTCGGGACCGGCAAGAATCTCCCGGTATCCACGGCGGGAGACGAAGAACCAAAACGCCGCGGGGCTCTCGATGGGGCCGTAGCCGTCGACCAGGGGGGATTGGTGTGAACGCCATACCATCCAGGCCCAGGGCCACAGTCCGAGCAACGCACCCACCAGCGCATCCCGCCAGGAGCGCAGCCAGGTCCGGCCCCCGAACACCAGCAGGCCCGGGGTCACCAGGCCGGCCAGCGGCCAGTGCAGGCTCACCGCCAGCCCGTACAGGTGCCCGGCGATCAAAACCCACGGACGGGGCCGCTCCGCCGCGCGAAGCAGCGCGAGGAGGCAGCCGAAGAACAATAGTGCGAGCAGGGTGTAGACCTCGGCGATGATCGCCTGGCTCCAGAAACGCAGCGAGACCCCGAAGGCCAGGGCGGCCAGGGCCGCCAGCGTGGATTGATCGGTGAGCCGATGGGCGACCCGCCAGAGGAGCAGGCAGGTCCCTACGCCGCACGCCGCGGACAGCCAGTGCACGGCCACCGCGGGCGAGGCTGTGGGCAGGAGCGAGAACAGCCGGCCCAGCAAGGCGTAGAGCGGGTAGCCCGGTGGGTGAGCGATGCCCGCGGAGTCGGCCACCAGCAGGAACAGCCCGGAGTCCTCCAACGTGACCGTGCGGGGCATGGTCAGCGCGTAGAGGGTGAGCAGCAGGGCAGCCAGCCCCACGCCGAGCCAGAG
>JAFDJI010000537.1 GCA_019307545.1 Deltaproteobacteria bacterium
CAGTGACCGCGACCGAAGACACGTAGAACGGGGTGAACAGGTCGTCACGGGTGCAACCCGACAGCAGCAGGGCGAGGACGAGCACCCCGATGACAGAGGCACCGGAAAGGCCGCGCCGGACCGCGTTTCGGTGTTGCTGGACGTCGAACATGTCGTTGGCTCCTCGCGTGCCCCGTCTCACTCCAGAATCATGAAGGCCTCGGTAGAGAGGACCGAATCGGACCGCTGGGACTGCACCGTGGAGAACGGCAGCCCCCAATAACGCCCCTGGATGTAGCTGTATGCAGAGAAGCTCACCGGACCCGGGTTGAGCTGGGAAAGCTCGTTCGGGGTGTAGGTGTGCACTCCGTCGTCCCAGGGAATGCACCCGGCGAAGCCGGGCTCGTCGTCCACCACCAGCGAGCCGGTGATCTGGGTGCCGAAGATGGCGTCCGGGTAGGTCTGGGCCGGCGTCCACTCGTAGTTGAAGTCCTCGTAGCGGGACACGGTGAGGTCGCCCCAGAACTCCGGAGAGATGAGGTAGTAGTCCGCAGGCACCGTGGGCTGGACCGCCTCGACGAGCACCTCGGGGATACCGTCGGGGTCGCCCTGGGTGTGCAGGTCGTACACCGTGTCGAAGTGGTAATCGTCGAGGGTGAGGTCGATGCCCCAGTAGATGATCTGCCCGCTGGACTGGATGATGTCCTTGTGCAGGGTCACCACGTTCTCGGGGCCCTCGTACCATACGAAGTCGCCCGCGCTCACCGTCTCGGGGTCGGGGCAGTCCACCGGCTCTGGGGGCGGCGGGATGGGCCACACCCCGTTGTTGTCGTAGGGCATCGGCCCGTCGCCCATGGGCGGTGCCGCGCCGCATGGCGGGTTCAGCGGGATGATGAAGTAGGCAAAAGCCTCCACCGACTCGAGGAGGTCGCCAGTGGCGTTGTCGATGCTGCGGTAGATGTCGAAGTTGGTGGCCGGAATCACGTTGCTGAGGTCGGGCGGGGCGTCCAGCACCTCGAGCGCGTCGGGCACGAGGATGGCCTCGTCGCCGGTGGTGAGGAGCACGTCGCGGTAGCCGAGCCGCGCCGCGTTGGAGAGACGGATGCGGCCATACATGTTCTCGGCGTCGATCACCCGCTGCTCGATGACCTGGATGTCCGCGTTGATGCCCCCGTCGTCCCAGAACTCGATCAGGGTGTCAGTGGAAAACGCGGTGTCGAGACCGGTGATGGTGTAGGCGACGGTCTGGCCCTGGTAGGCCTGGGGCGGATCCCAGAAGGCGGTGATGACCGCGCGGTCGACGATGAACCCGTCGTAGAGCGTGACCACGTGCGGGCCGTTTTCCACCATGACGTCCCGAGGACCGGGTGGGGCGTCGGGCCGGATGGAGATGCGCGCCTCGGCCAACCCGGGGGAGAGCACCGAGAACTCGAGGATCTCCACCCCATCCCCGAAGGAGGTCCAGGTGTAGCCCTCCTGCCACTCGGTGGAGCTGCCGACCATCGCCACGTACAGCGTCTCTCCCATCTTCCCGTTGTCCGGGTCGAGGAAGAAGGACTCGGCGATGACCTCGAAGGACGCCTCGAGGACGCTCTCGTCGCCCTCGATGGTGATCGTGGCGTCTCGCATGCCGAGATCGGCGTCGGGGTCGATATGCACCCGCGCCACCGCCTCGTAATTGTCGATCACGGTGACCGAGTCGATGGTGACACCCTGCCCGAGATCGAACTCGGTGGCACCGAACTCGAACACCGTGCGGTTGGCCTCCATGGTGACGTCCAGCGACGTGCCCTGGCCTGCCACCTGGGGGTGGATGGAGAGCCGGAGCGCAACCTGCTGCTGGTCATCCGGCCCCGGGCCGGTGTCGTCGTCGTGGTTGCAGGCGACCAGAGACGCTGCGAGCAGCACGGCGAACGTGAACGCGCTTCTCATTGTTTCCCGCAACCTCCTGGCCCCGCCTACAGCCGAGGCGAGCGAATATACCCAATAGCCCATAAAACCCGCAACGACGGAACCACCGACATTTTTCCGCGTCGCCGCTGCCCTGTGGTGCCGCCCGGGGTGAGACGCGCGCGTCCCCCTGATCCTTCGACTAGCGATGGTGTAGGGGGTCGGGGTGCGCGATCTGCGAGAGGCGGACGAGCGGCTCGTCGGAGGGACAGAGGTCGGCCTCCTGCCGGTCGCAGACGCCACAAGAGACCAGGTCCCCGTCGGCATCGTGCACCGACCCACCCCCGCAGTGGCCCCGCAGGCTGCGACCGGCGAAGATCACGCCCACGCTCATCCCGGCCATGCAGACCCCGAAGATCAAGACGGCGGCGAGCAGTTCCAAAGGTCCTCCGGTGCCCCGGCGATGATTCTAGTCCGAAGATGCCGGGGTGGCATACGCGGTTTCGGTCACGAGGTGTCTCGCCATGCCCGTCGACACCCGCCGGGCGAAGGTCTCGCCCTCGGGAACCAAGAGCAGGGCTTCCAGGTCGGGGCGACCCTCCACCAAGCGGAGGCCCGCGTCGGGATCGAGCACCATGAGCGCGGTGGCAAACCCGTCGGCGGTGCGGCAATCCGCCGCGATCACCGTCGCTGAGGCGACCAAGCCGATGGCCGGGCGGCCGGTACGAGGGTCCATGGTGTGGTGAATGGGTGTGTCGCCGATGCGGTGGGTCTGGCGGTAGTTCCCAGAGGTGGCGACCGCGGCGTTGGTGACCACCACCACATCCGCGAGCAACGCACCCGGAGCCCACCCCTCCTGGGGGAGATCCACCCCCACCTTCCACAGGGGCCCCGAAGGGCCGCGGCCGTGCGCCCGCACCTCGCCCCCCACCTCCACCATGTGGTCGGGGACCCCGAGGTCGGAGATCGCCAGCGACACCCGATCCACCGCGTGGCCCTTGGCGATGGCCGACAGATCGAGCGCAGTACCCCCTCCATCCACGGTGGGCTGGCCTCGATCGTCCCGCCCTATCTGCACCCGCCCGAAGCCAACCTGGGCGAGCGCCGCTTCGATCTCCTCGTCGGTGGGCAGGGTCTGGCGTTCGGTGCCGTGGAAGCCCCACAGCTCCATGAGGGGCTGCACCGTGGGGTCGAAGGCACCCCCCGTGTCCCGGGCGAGGGCGAGGGCGGCCTCCACCACCAAGGCGGTCTCCTCGGCGACCACCACCGGACCGGTGGCGGCGCGGATCCGGGAGAGGTCGCTGTCGTCCCGCCAGGTGGACATGGCGCGATCCACTTCGGCCAACGCCTCGGTGGTGGCGGCTTCGATGGAGGCCTCGTCGGAGAGCGCCGGCTCCAACCACTTCACCAACCAGGTGGTCCCCAGGGCCTCGCCGCGAAGCTGGTGGACCGCCGGAGGTGCCGGATCCGGCGCACCGCAGCCGATGGCGAGGACAACGAGCAGCGCGAGAGGCCGAGAGCGCATCATCTGGACCCGAAGCGCGGGATCAGCCGAAATCGTCGTAGCGGATGTTCTCTTCGGGGACACCGAGGTCGTCGAGCAGCTTCAGCACTGCCGAGAGCATGAGCGGCGGCCCACAGATGTAGTACTCGATGTCCTCCGGGGCCTCGTGGTCCTTCAGGTAGTCGTCGTAGAGCACCTGGTGGATGAACCCGGTGGGA
>JAFDJI010000538.1 GCA_019307545.1 Deltaproteobacteria bacterium
TTCATGAGTTGACCGTGGAGCACGTCCACGATGTCCAGGTAGGCGTCGATACCCTTTGCGTCCTTCGGGAACCGCGCCTTGAGGCGCTCCGCGTAGCGCTCCTTGCCGGCGGGGATGTCGAAGCGCTCGCCGCCGATCTGGACGTGGTCGAAGCCGTCGGGGTTGAGCTCGAGGAAGGTGAGGTCGTCGGCGACCTCGAGGCCCTCGTAGATCGCACGCATGGTGCCGCCGGGGTGCAGCGCGCCGATGTAGTGCACCCCCGGGCTGAACTGGTAGCCCTCCAAGGTGAAGGAATGGCACCAGCCACCGGGCAGGTAGTGCTGCTCGAAGACGATCACCTTCTTGCCCGCCCGGGCGAGGGCGACGGCAGCGGTGAGGCCACCGGCACCGGAGCCAATCACGATGGCATCGAAGTCGTTCATGGGTTCTCCAAGAGTGGCGAGCAGTGTATAACGATCGTTATGAATACGCAACGATCGTTATGTTTTTGCGCGTCGGGCGCGTCGGATACAGGGCCAAAGGCGGGGCCCGTGGTGTAGGACACGCGGTCGGGGTAGTACCTGGAACGACATTCCGCGGAGGAGCCATGAGCGAAGAGAAGCAGGGATCGGTCCTCGACGCACTCATCGCGCTCGAGCGCACGGAGCTGGCTCGGTATTGCGAAGACATCAGCGTGGATGGCGCAATCGCCCAGACGGCGACCCTGAAGCTGAAGAAGGGTCAGTCCCTGTGGAGCTCGAAGGGGTGCCTGCTCGCCTACCGGGGCATCGACTGGACCCTGAAGGTCCCCGGCGGCGCTGGCAAGGCGCTCGGTCGGATGATGTCGGGCGAGGGGGTGACGCTCACCCACATCGTCGCCAACCAGGACGATGCCAAGGTGGTGCTCGCCGCCAACCAGCCTGGAAGGCTCGCCAGCTGGGACCTCAGTCGGGGGTCGATCATCTGCACCAGCGGGTCCTTCGTCGCCGCGCTGGGTGATGTGGACATCTCCGTCACCATGGCGCGCTCGGCGGGCGCGGCGCTGTTCGGGGGCGCGGGGCTGTTCCTGCAGCAGCTCTCGGGAGAGGGCATCGCCTTGGTGCACGGCTCGGGCGACTTCGTGGAGCAGACACTCGGTGCCGGCGAGAAGATCCTGGTGTCGACCGGCAACCTGGCCGTGTTCTCCGCCGAGGTCTCCTATGGCGTCCGCCGTACCGGGGGTTGTCTCAAGTCGATGTTCGGGGGGGAGGGCATCTTCATGACCGAGCTCACCGGGCCCGGGTGGGTGATGATGCAGAGCTTGAAGAAGGTCACCGCCGCGCGCCGTCAGGCCGGGGCGCAGTAACGTGGGCGGGTTGGTCCTCCTCGTCTCGCTGGGGCTCGGTTTTGCATGCCGCCGGCCGAAATATGAAGAGCTGGCCGGCAGCCCGTGAGGGATGCGGGTTAGGCTCCGTCTTCGATCCGAGGGTTTGCCCGATGACGTCGACGCCGAGAACCGTCCCCCCCGTGGACCTGGCTCCGGGCATGCTGACCGACCGCGGGCGGGTCATCGAGGTCACCGCCGACAAGGTCAGGGTGTGCCTGGGTGCTGCTTGCTCACAGATCGACACCGGTGACCTCGTCCTCGACCTGGAGGACAGGGCCACCTTCCTGCTGTGCCTCGACGCCTTGGCGGTCCGCACGGGTCTCGACCCCTCCACCGGCTTCTTGTTCTACCTGTCCGAAGCTGGCGCCTTCGGGTCGGAACCAGCGTGGGTGCTCGAGGGCAACGACGAAGTTCGCACCCGGGACGCCGACACCCGGGACCCCAAAGAGGCCCTCGCCCGCGCACTGGTGGAAACCGCGCCCGAGTGAACCGACCCAATGCTCCGGAAGGAGACCCAGATGTACCGCGTCGCTTCCCTTCTCCTCCTCAGCTCGCTCTTGGCGGCCTGCGCCGAGAGCCAGCTGACCATCCTGCACACCAACGACACGCACAGCCACATGCTCGGCATGGGGCCGAACCTGGAGTACACCCCGGATGCCACCGGCGATGACGACACCCTGGGCGGCAAGGCGCGGCTGAAGACATTGATCGACGAGATCCGCGAGGACGTGAAGGGGGAGGTGGTGTTGTACGACGCCGGCGACTTCATGAGCGGGACCCTGTTCCAACTCCTCATGGCCGACGAAGCCGCCGAGCTGCAGGTGATGCAGGAGATGGGCTACGACGCCATCACCCTCGGCAACCACGAGTTCGACCTGGGTCCGCAGCTCCTGGGCGAGATGATCACCACCGCGGACGCGCAGGGGGTGGACATCCCCATCCTCGCCACCAACGCGGTGCCCAGCGCCGAGGACCCCGAGGACGATCTGTTGGAGGCACACTTCGACAGTGGACGCATCGTCCCCACCTTGGTCCAGGACCTGGGTGGCGGCCTGACGGTGGGCTTGTTCGGGATCATCGGTGCGGCGGCAGCGCGGGTCGCCCCCAACGTCAAGCCGACCGAGATCGGCTCCGCCATCGATGCTGCGGAGGCAGCGGTGGACGAGTTGGAGGACGCCGAACCGGATCTGATCATCGCAATCAGCCACTTGGGGGTCACCGAGGACCTCGAGCTCGCGGAGGCGGTGGACGGGATCGACATCATCATCGGCGGGCACAGCCACACCGCCCTGGACGAGGTCATGGTGGTGGGCGACACCACCATCGTGCAGGCGGGTGCCTACTCAAGGTTCCTCGGCCAGATAACGGTCGAGCGCGACGGCAAAAACTGGGACGTCACCGACTACGAGCTTCACCCCATCGACGACACCATCCTGGGGGACGAGGATCTGACCGCCATGATCGATGGGTTCATTGACTTGTTGGAGGAGGACTACCTCGGCGCCCTCGGCCACTCGTTCGACGAGCCGATCGCCTGGATCCCGTCCGACATCTACAAGGTGAGCTGCGAGGAATCTCCGCTCGGCGATTTCGTCACCGATGCCTTCCGGTCGTCCGTCACCGCGCTCGACCCCGACCACCCCATCGACTTCGCCTTCGAGGGACAGGGGGTGCTCCGTGACAGCCTCGTCGCGGGCGCCACCGGGATGCAGGGCTTCTCCGACATCTTCCGCGCGGTCCCGCTCGGTGGGTACGACGGCGACAAGATGGGCTACGCGATCGTGGATTTCTACATGAACGGACGCGAGGTGCGCACTGCCTGCGAGGTCACCGCAAGCGTTGCCCCGGAGGTCGGGTGCAACTTCGTCATCGAGGTGTCCTCGAACTTGCGCTGCAGCATGAACATGGATCTGTTGCCCAGCATGCGCGCCACGGCGGAGTACTGGACCGGGAGCGAGTGGGAGCAGATCCCGCTCACCACCTCTCCGCTGTACCACGTCACCACCGATGCCTATGTGGGAGAGCTGATGGCTCTGCTCTCCGACCTGTCCGGCGGTGCGCTCAAGATCATCCCGAAGGACATCGACGGCAACCCGTTCGCCACCGTGGACGAGATGGTGTTCGATGCTGACCCAAACACCGCGGGCGTGCAGGCGTATCGGCTCTGGGAGGCCGTCATCGACTACACGGCCACCTTCCCGGATGCGGACAGCGACGGTATCCCGGAGATCGAGGGCTACG
>JAFDJI010000089.1 GCA_019307545.1 Deltaproteobacteria bacterium
CGATGCTCGAGCTGTTGCTGCCCAGCACATGCGCCGGGTGCGAGGCGACCGGATTCGGGCGTCTCTGTCCCACCTGCCGCGACGTCCGGTTGCACCTCCTGGCCCCGCCCGAGTCGGTGGCCCGGGCTTGGGCCCTCGGTGCCTACCACGGCCCTCTGGGCAGGGCGCTGCGGCGCGCGAAGTTCACCCCCGACCGCGGGATGGCGATGGCGCTGGGCCGGGCACTCGCCTCGGCGCTGGCCACCGAGCAGGCACTTCGGGAGGTCGATCTCGTGGTCCCCACGCCGTCGAGCTGGACAAGCCGCTTTCGCAGGGGCTTCAGCATGGCCGCGGTCCTCGCCGCACGGGTGGCGCCGGTTGTGGGCACCCGTCCACTCGATGCACTGGCGATGCGGCCCGGTCCTCGGCAGTCTGCCCTTTCCCCCCGTGACCGTTCCACCAACCTCGTTGGACGGGTGCGCGCTCGCCGTGCGGTGCGCGGGCGGGTGCTGCTCGTAGACGATGTCATCACCAGCGGGACCACCGCGCACAGCTGCGCACGAGAGCTACTGTGCGCTGGGGCACGGGAGGTGTGGGTCGTGGCCCTCTGCACTGCAGGCGGAGCGACCGAAACCACGTTGTAAAGCTTGGTCCCTCCGCCAAGAAACCCGTTCAGATCTTATGACAATGTCCGACAAAGTAATCAGGACCTCCGGTCGTATTCTTAGAGCGTGAGGGGCCAAGCGCCCGCGGTCACCGAGAACCCAACGGCGGCACGGCGCTTGCAACGAACGCGGGTGGATGCGCCGAATGTTCGGCGCTCCCGGGAGATGCCATGGAGAACAAACAGACCACACTTGGCGAGCTCATCTCCCTGTTCTACGAGGAGTACCTCAGCCTGTACGGCGACAGCGAACTGGCCTCGGTGGCCACCGCCGCGACCATCAACGAACTCCTCCAGGAGTACGAAAAGAAGGCCGCAAACACGCTGATGCAGGTCGAGGCCGACGCCGCCTAGACATCACAACCTTCCCGTGACCGCGGACTCGCACACGTTCCATGCACCCGCGGCAAATCACCTCGCCTTGCCTCATCCGTTTTTCTACTGTTGCACTCATGGGATACACTGCGATTGCTAGAATTCGTGATCGCCTCTCCCTTGACACGACAACAGCATGCCCCTTCCCGTCTTTCCGGGTCTGCGTAGGACCGACATTGCCGTGTCCGGGTGGGCCGCCATCACGGTCCGGGTGGTCTGGGCGTTGCTGTGCGACGGGGTTCGGCTCAACGCCCGGGTACTGCGCGACGCGCGCGACCACGTGCTGTATCACCTGGACCCGGCCACCCCCCTGTGCCACGCGGAGGACCAAGCTGACAACTTGACGCGACAGTTTGTCGCCCAAGCGCGACGGGTCCGCCGGAAGGACCCCTGGCCACAGGACGCGGTCATGCCGCTGTCGCCGCGGTGGCGTCGCGCCCTGGAGAACTCGCTTACCCCGTTGACGATGGCGATGTTCCGCCAACACTACGGAGATGCTCGCCCGCTCCCCGACCTCGAGCTCACCCTGCAGGTGGACCGCATCGCCCTCGAAGGTGCTCGCGGAGGCTTGCGCGAGATGGTCCGGCGGGCAGCATGTGCCGACGGTCTGCCCGTGGAGGACTGGCACAACGACCGACTCGACCGACTCCTCCGGCGGCTGGCGGCCTTCGCGCCGGGCCAGTGCCCCGCCCTCGAGGAGGTCCTCCGAGGCGCCCACCACTCCCACGTCGTCACCTGCCCGCGCTGTACGCGAACGCTCCGCCTGGTGCGTGCCAACCTCCTCACTCCCGCAGACCTGGAGCCCCCGTTGGGCTCCACTCGCCCGAACCACCGTGCCACCGTCCTCGCGCTGCACTTCCACCCCGATGGACGCCACCACCGCGAGGCACTTGCCAAGGAAGCCCGGCTTCCATCCTCGCCGGTGGGAGACGACCTCCTCCTCGTCGACTGGGCCGATCCCGAAGCGGCAACCGATCTCCTCCTGCTCGCCACCCAGGTCGGCCGCCCCAAACGGGACCATCTCCGCGGGGTGGTACTGGAGGGTCCCGGTCGATGGACCCCCCACGGGTTGCTGGGTCCCCTGGCAAGCGAAGCAGACCATGCAGTGCGCTCCCGCAGTTGGGGAACGGTGGACGCCCTGGGGGAGTTGCCCGGAGTCCTTCCTTCCCCTCCATCGGCGCGTCAGATGTGGGTAGGGGTCGCGGCGTTGGGCTTGCTCGCACTGTTGACGGTTCGCGCAGCCAGGCAATCGCCGGCTCCAGATGTAGACCATCCCCTCGAGGTGGAGTTCTCGCCTGGACGGGGCGGGATCTGGAGCGAGTTCGACGTGGAGGAAGGCGCGTACGTGACGTTGGTGCGAGAGGCCGACGGGGTGCTCGATGTGGTCCTGGCCTCGCATGACCCCGCGGACAAGGCGGGGTGGGCCGTCGGGGATGGCTCCTACCGCGTGCACACGATGGGTTCCGGGGTGTTGTTGGTGTCCTCTGCCCAGCCCCTGCCGCCGCTCGGGCCGGTTATGGTTGTGGCTGGCCTTGCCAACGACCCGCTGGCAGAGGTCGAGGCCCGCATCCGCCGAGCCGCACCACGGGCCGACCTGCGAGCACGTCGCCGACCCTGACGTCGAAAACCACTTGAAGGGGTCCGTTGACTTGTCAATTGACGTGGCCTAGGCTCGTCCCAGTCCTCGGGGAACCGTCGATGTTCCGGCAATACTGCCCAGGCACCCGCTACGACCTCCACCTCCACACCGATTGTTCGGATGGTCGATACGATCAGGAAGAGGTGATCGCGCGCTGCGCGCAGGCCGGGCTGGAGGTGGTCGCCCTCACCGACCACGACTTCGCCACCACGCTGGATCCGGGCCGACACCAGGTCGAGAGCGGTACCCTGCACGTCATCGCCGGTGCAGAAGTGAGTGGTGCGCATGCCGGCCGCGAGTTCCACCTGCTCGTGTACTTCCCCGGCGAAGTCCCGGACGGGTTTCGCGATCGCTGCCGGAGGCAATCTGCAGCGCGCGCGCAACGCTACCAGGCTGCGCTCGACCGCTTGAACCTCCCCGACCTGGCCCCCCCGGACGACAGGGCTCGCGCCGGCACCCGAGCGCTCACCCGCCTACACCTGGCACGTGCCCTGATCGAGGCCGGACATGTCGCCAACGTGCCGGACGCCTTTGCGCGCTACCTCGATGAGGCGCTCGGTAATGTCCCGTCCGTTGCGCCGCCCTTCACCGAGGCCATCCGAATCGCGCGGTCCTTCGGCGCGGTGACCTCGTGGGCCCACCCCTCTGCCAGGGACGCCGCCGAGCACGCGCCCGCCTTCGTGGCCGCCGGCCTGCAGGGGCTGGAGGTCCTACGCCCCGGGATGACCGGGCGCGAGCGCCGCGCGTTGCGGAGGCTCGCACGGGTACACGGGCTCTTCGTCACTGGCGGGTCGGACTGGCACGGGTGGCACGACAGCGACGATCTCGGTCTGTTCGCGGTGCGCGGTCACGAGATCCGCGCCTTTGTGGACGTACTCGACGCCGCTGCGTGATCGGGCCTTGCCGGGACCCCGGCGAACCGGTAGTTTCCATTCCCCCCACGAGCCCGCGGCCACCTGACGGTCATCGGGCCAAGACCCGGAGGTTGTGGATGGCCGACCTGCAGAACTTCTTCTCGACCTACCTCCCCAAGAAGCTTCAGGATCACCCGGAGCTGTCCGAGGAGATCAACGACAGCTACCAGTTCGACATCGAGGGCGCGGGCCAATGGTGCGTCGACCTCACGAAGACGCCGGGCGAGGTCTCGGAGGGCCCCATGGAGGAACCTGGCTGCGTGGTCACCGCGGAGGCCGAGGACTTCGAGACCCTGCTCGACAACCCCGCCTCGGGGATGATGCTGTTCACCATGGGCAAGCTCAAGGTCACCAACGTCGGGCTCGCGCTGTCGCTGCAGAAGATCCTGGGCTGATCTAAGCCATCAGCGGTCAGCGATCAGCGATCAGCCAGTTAGGAGCGGTGGATGGCTCGCTGGCTGATAGCTAGAGGAATCGACGCCTGAGCATCGCGAGGATCGCCAGACCCACTGCAGTGCCTGGCACCAGGAACACGCTCACCAGCACCACCAACAACCCCTCCAACACGGTGAGGGTGAGGGTGTCTCCCTTCTCGGGCTCGGGCGCCTGCGCGATCTGTGCCTCTTCCTCCACCAACCACGCGACGGTGTTGGTGAAGAGGTCCTGGTTGTTGGGGATGGTGAGGAGGCGGTTGCTGGGGAAGTTCGCGTCGCCCACCACGACCAGGCGCCCGCCCGGCGTCGGTGCGAAGTCGCTCGGAACAGCGGCAGACACGTCGTCCAGGTCGATGCCGGACCCGGGTACTTCAACGGCCGGCCCCAGTGGGGCTTCGTGGCCCGAGTCCTCCCGAACCACTTCTGGTGGGGATCCGACCTCCAACACCTCCGGATCCTCTACTTCGATCGCCACCATGAGAGGGACGTTTCCGATGAGGTCCTGCCCTTCGGTGGGGAGGAAGGCCTCTGGGGAGGCGGCCAGGTTCTCGGGATCGAAGTCGAGGGTGGTCTCCCCCCACGACTCGGAGCTGGCCTGCAACAATTCGTGGATGCGTACGCCTGGATGTAGCGGAATCCCCTTCACGCTGCGGGCCACCCAGAAAAGCGTGATCGACTGGAGCGGCTCCGTGATGGGGTGGATCGCGTAGTCGTTCGCCGAGAGCGCGATGACCGCGGGATCCTCCACGTCCGCGATGCGGTGCGCCGGATCCATCTCGATGATCACGTCGTTCCCGACGGTCACCCCGTATCGCTGCAGCTCCTCGGCGAAGACCGGGACGGTCTCCGGTTCCAGCAGCACGAACACCCGTCCGCCTTCGGCGAGGTACACCGCGAGACGCTCCAACTCCACGGGGAGCCACTCGCGGGTCGGGCGTGCCACCACCAGCAGCTCACACTCCCGTTCGATGCCCTGGGTGAAGACGTTGCTCTTGGTGACGGTGTAGTTCTGGTCCTCGAGCTTGATGACCACGGCACCCAGGCCATCGGCGCTCCCATCGTCATCCGGATCCAACTCCCCGTGGCCCATGGCCCAGCACAGGCGGTGGTCCTCGGCGGACATGAGGCGGATGATGGCGTGGGTGACGGCTTCCTCGTGGAAGGTGGACTCCAGTCGCTGGCGGTCCTCGCCGCTCACCAGCACGACCGTGCCGTAGTCTGAGGTGACGGTGAACCGATCCGCCATGCGGGGGTGGCGCAGCGGATCGAAGAACTGCACGCTGATCTTTTTGGAGGCCTGCTGGTAGCCCTCCATCAGCTTCTCGAACTGGTAGCGTTCGCCGGTACCGGTGGAGAAGAAGGCGTACACCTCCACCTCCCGTTCCAACTCAGCGGCCACCTTCCTGGATTTCTCGGAGAGGCTGAACCGCTTTTCCCGGGACACGTCCCAGCGGTGATCGTGTTCCTCGGCCAACTCGAAGGCGGCCACCCCCACCGCCCCGGCGAGGAGCACCATGGCCACCGCACCACCGCCGAGACGGAAGGCCCGACTGGAGGTGCTCCGCTCCAGGGTCTCGCGGTCGAGCATGCCGTATAGGGCGAGCAGCACCCCAGCGGCGATGCCGAAACCGGCGGTCCACGGATCTTTCACCTGTCCCCAGTGGAGGAACAGCAGGGCGAGGAACGTGAGCAGGCAGAACAGCCCGGACAGCCCGAAGGCCCAAGCGTAGCGGGTCAGTCGTTCCATGGGCCTCTCAGCTCCACCGGAAGCTCTCCACCCGTTGCCAGGTGGCGAAGACGAAGAAGCCGACGAAGGCAAGGAAGTAGACCAGGTGGGACACGTACACCAGCCCGCTCAACAGGTCGGAATAGTTGGACTCCAACGCGTACCGGTACAGCACCGAGTCGGTGTCCTGGTTCCAGGCCATCGCGAACAGGGCCAGGGAGGCTGCGAAGGTCCACACCACGGCCACGATCTGGTTGCTGGTCATGGAAGAGAAGAACATCCCCATCGAGAGCATCGCCGCCGCCACCAGGAACAGCGCCAGGTAGCCTCCGGCGATCTCCCCGAGGTTCGGGGACGCCCACAACCACAACATGAGCGGACCTGCACTCGTCGCGAGCAGCATCACCCCCACGAAGCCCAGCGCGCCCAAGAACTTGCCGAGGACGATGTCCAGCGTGCCCACCGGTGAGGTGAGCAGCAACTCGATGGTGTGCTCCTTGATCTCCTCCGAGAACAGCCGCATGGACACCGCCGGGCACAGCATCATCAGCACGATGGAGGTGTTGAGGAAGAACGGCATGAACAGGTAGTCGGCGAAGGACATCTGGTAGGTGGCATAGGGGTTCGCGAGCGCCTCGGTGCTGTTGATGGCGTAGATGCTCACGTAGGCTGCCCAGAAGATGCCGGTGACGAACAGGAACCCGGCCAGCACCAACCACCCGACGGTGCTGTCGAAGATGGAGCGCAGCTCGCGACCGGCGATGACCAGGGTGTTCATGCGCCCACCTTTTTCTCGGCGGTGAGCTGCAGGAATGCCTCTTCCAGGCCGCGCCGCGACCCGAGCTCCAGCAGCCCCCAATCCACTGCCACCCGGGCCACGTCCTCGCGCACGTCGGAGCCGGCCTCGACCTGGAACACGTCGCGCTCGGGGCGCTCCACGGTGCCGACCCCCTGAATGGCTCGGAGCTTCTCGACCCCGTCCTCCGGGGGCCGCGCCACGCGGATGCGAATGGAGCGACCTCCTCCCTGGAGGTTCGTCACTTCGTCCTGGGCGACGATCTGGCCTTGGTGGATGATGACCACCCGCTTGCAGATCGCCTCCACCTCGGGGAGTACGTGGGTGGAGAGGACCACGGTGACGTCCCCCGCGGACAATTCCCTCACCAACTCCCGGATCTCCACCCGTTGCGCCGGGTCGAGGCCAGAGGCCGGCTCGTCGAGGATCAACACCTTGGGGGAGTGCACCAGGGCCTGCGCGAGTCCGACCCGCTGGCGAAAACCCTTGGACAGGTGACCGATGAGGCGGTGGGAGACCGTCGCCAGCGCGACCCGATCGATGACGTCCTCCACCGCGCGCCGCGGGTTCTCTGCGTGCTTCACGCGGGCGCAGAAGCGGAGGTAGGACCGCACCGTCATGTCCGCGTACAGGGGCGGCGTCTCGGGCAGATAGCCCACCATCTGCTTCACGGTGCGGGGATCGCGGTACACGTCGACGCCGCCGATGAGCGCGTTGCCCTTGGTAGCTCCGAGGGCCCCCGCCAGGATCCTCATGGTGGTGGTCTTCCCCGCCCCGTTCGGGCCGAGGAAACCTACGATCTCCCCCATCTCCACAGAGAAATGGAGGTTCTCGATGGCGGGGGTCGCGCCGTAGATCTTGGTGAGGTTCTGGACCTGGATCATGCTCATGGTCGCAAACCGTATTCATCCGGCTGCGGACGGCAACCCCCCATTGGACGATCGGCTGTCAGCCGCCCTTCTCCCCGTCCATCGATCCACCCTCCTCCTTCCGAGGTCCCGCGGCCTGGATGCAGGGCTGCGCGAGGCCGTCGTCCACCGACAGCGACCCGACACCGTTCTCCACCACGTACCGAACCGCGATCCCCTCTGCGGCCTGGAAGGTGCAGTTCAACACGCTGCCGTTGTCGAAGTAGATCTCCATCAGCGTGGTGCCGGGGTAGGTCAGGACGTGCCCCGGCGTGGGGAGAAACTGCCCCCCCACCTGGGCCTGGCCGTCCGATGGGAGCCACACCTTCACCCGGACCTTGCCGCTGTCCGAGACCTCGTAGGCTGCTGGTGTCGCGTCCTGTTGGTTGACCACCTTGTAGGTGGCCAGCGCGCCGAGGACCGCCACCACCAGGGCCAGCAACCCGACGAACGCATAGGGCGTCCAGGCGAGGGCGGCGGTGGCGCCGGTGGCGCCCGTCACCGTGAGGTGCCCGGTAACCTCGCGGAGGAAGTCGTCCTCACTGTTCCGCTGCACGGCATCTTCGGGGGTGATGCGAGGGCGGGACTCGTAGATGGGTATGACGGTGGTGCGCGCGAACTCCTCCAAGCTCACCCGGTAGCGGCTGTCGATGGCATAGAGGCATTGCTCCAGTTGGCGGGCGGCCTCGAGGGCTGTGGGGCGGTAGTCCCGGTCGTAGGCGCACATCCTGCGGAGGAGGTCGCGGAGGTCCTCCATGGCCGTGTCGTGCATCCCCTCGATGCGGATGTACCGAAGCTGCCGGTTCATCGCCTGCTCGTGGGTCACCGGGTTGATGGAGAGGCTCATGGTGCGCCCGGTGAGCAGCTCGAACAGGGACATCCCGGCCGAGTACACGTCGACCGCGGGGCTGTCCGAGACGCCGTCCAGGCGCTCGGGGGCCATGTAGGGCCGTGACCCCATGACCACCGACTCGGTGTGGGCCTCGCGTCCATCGAACTCGCCCTTTGCGATCCCGAAGTCACAGACCTTCACTTCGCCGTGGATCGACAAGATGACGTTGGAGGGCTTGATGTCGCGGTGAATGACCCGAAGGGGTCGGCCGTCGTCGCCGGCGGTCTCGTTGTAGGCCACGTGCAGCGCGAGGCTGGTTTGGCGGATGATCTCGATGCCCACCGAGCCGGGGAGCCCCTCCTTGAACCGCATCAGGAGTTGGTCGGGAGAGACGCCCTGGACGTGCTCCATGACGACCACGGGCCGGCCCCCCACGTCCATGAGGCGCTCCACCCGCACGATGTTCGGGTGGCTGATGCGAGACAGCAGCCGTGCCTCGTCCCGGGTGCGGTTGAGGATCTTCTGGTTTCGAGCGTAGGTCCCCTTCAGGATCTTGAGCGCGACCTTTCGTCGGAGGGGGTCTCCGGTCACCCGAGCCACGCACACCGTTCCGAAGGAACCCTCTCCGAGGATTTCGATAATCTCGAATGGACCGGCAGCCCGATTCAACCGAACTCCTACAGCGGGACGATACTACACGCTCCGAGTGACCCTCAGGTCTGTTCGGCGCGCTCCCGAATCCCCTTCAGCTGATCTTTGAGGGACCCGGATACCAGCCAACGCTTGAGCCATGATGGCACGGAGGTGCCCGCCTCCGCGGCGCTCCGATACACCAACCGGCTCCCCGTCCCGTTTTCGTAGACCTGGTAGGAGCCTGCGGCGGATTTCACGTCGTTCTCCTGCTCGGCGTCGAGCCGGTAGGTGCACCAGCCCAGGTCGCGGTCGACCTCGTACCAGGTGTGGAAGACGATCTTCTTGCCCACCACCCGTATCTCCCATTGGACCCCCAACTCCTCTGGGATCGCGGTGGGTTCGTGGTGGTAGACCGACGCGGACTTGATGGACCCGACCTCGTCGACCCGGGCAGTGACGTCCATCACGCTGTCGATGACCTTCCGCGGCGGTGCGGCGACGTCCAGAATCGCCACGGTGTTGGCGCCCTCTTCGGTGTCCTCCACACGGAGGACGATGTCGCGAGCGAGCAGGTCCTCCTCCTCCTCGGGGCTTACCTCGACGGCGGGCGGGGGATCCGGGAAGGCCGCGCGTGCGGGCGAGAGGGGCATCGCGAGGAGCATGGAGATTGCGACGAAGAGCCTTCGCAACGGGTACTCCAAGAGCGGGGCCAGGGGGTGGGTAGGGGTGACTCGTGGCAGCAGGGCACTGTACACGGCGGACGAGGTGGCTTCTACCAGCGATCGGTCATCCTTGTCGAAGGGGGCACGCGCACTTTCCAGATAGGAGGGTAGGTTCCGCGAACAGGGAAGCGCCCGGAGGCGAAGCGGAGTATCCCTGGGGCATGTCGCTCCTCAAGGCCACATGGGCGTTGTACAAGGAAAGTGCCGTCGACGCCTTCAAGGGTCTCGGACGCAGCATGTTCGCCGTGTTGGCGCTCGCGCTCGCCTTCGTGGTGCTCGCGGTGGTGGCCACGCTGGTGGGGGGCTTCGGAATTGCGGGCGGCTTCATCCGGTTCCTGGTGGAGGCGGTCGTCATCGGCTGGTACCTGTCCCTTGTGGAGGTGGGCGTGGTCGGCCGTCGCCCGGTGACCTTCGCCGACTTGCGCCA
>JAFDJI010000539.1 GCA_019307545.1 Deltaproteobacteria bacterium
TCGACGACCTCGAAGCGCTGGAGGAGGTGGTCTCGGGGAACGACGTGGCGGCGGTGATCCTGGAGACCATCCCGGCCACCTCCGGTTTCCCCCTCCCCTCCGCGCGGTACCTGTCGGGGGTGAAGGCGTGCTGCGAGGTATATGGCACCCAGTACGTCGCCGACGAGGTGCAGACCGGCCTCGGACGCACCGGCGATCTGTGGGCGGTGCAGGGCTACGGGGTCGCCCCCGACGTGCTGATCACCGCGAAGGGACTCTCGGGCGGCCTGTACCCCATCGCCGCGGCGGTGCTCGGACCGCAGGCGGGCGCGTGGCTGCAGGAGGACGGGTGGGCCCACGTCTCCACCTTCGGCGGGGCCGAGATCGGGTGCCAGGTGGCCCGCGAGGTGCTCCGGATCTGCTCCGACCCCTCCCTCCTCGCCAGGGTCCGCGCCCTGTCCGAGCGCTTCGGGGCGGGTCTCGACGACATCCGCACCCGCCGCCCGTTCCTGGTGGAGGTGCGGCGTCGGGGCCTGGTGATGGGGCTGCGGTTCGCCCATCCCGAGGGGGGAAAGCTGATGACCGCCCTGCTCTACCAGCACGGCATCTGGGCGATCTACGCCGGTCACGACCCGTCGGTGGTGCAGTTCAAGCCTGGGTTGCTGGTGGACGATGCCCTCGCCGACGAGATCCTGGAGCGGGTCGACGCAGCCCTGGGGGCGCTGGGATGACCCCCGACGTCCTCGAGGACTTCGAGGCGCGACTGGACCCAGCGACCCCGGACCCGGACCGGTTCCGGGTCGTCGCCTACGGCGAGATCTCGGCGGTGATCCAGATCGTGGGCCACGACGAGGTGGTGCTCAAGCGGATGAGCGGCTTCGCCACCGACGAGGAGGTCACCCAATACGTACGGGTGGTGGACGACTACGTGGCGGCCCTCGGCGGGCGCGGCATCACGGTGGCGCCGACCCAGGTAATGCCGATCACTACCGAGCGAAACGGGCGGGTCGCCTACCTGGTGCAGCCCAGCCTACCCGCCGAGCGCCTGGGCCACGCGCTGTTGCGCACCGGGAACGAGGCCGACGTCCACGCGCTCTTGGAGGCAGTCTACGAGACCCTGGCCGGGTTCTACGCCGCCAACGCCGAGGGGTCCCTGGTGCTGGCGATCGACGCCCAACTCTCCAACTGGGCGTGGGACGGCGCCGCGCTCACCTACTTCGATGTCGGCACCCCGTTCATCCGCCGCGACGGGGTGGAGCAGATGGACTTCGCGATCGTGACCCGCGCCATGCCGCAGCCGCTGCGTTGGCTGACCGAGCGGTTCATCGCCCCGGGGGTGATCGAGCGCTACTACGGGCTGGACAACGCGATCACCGACATCCTCGCCAACTTCGTGAAGGAGGGCCGGGCGGAGCTGATCGAGGGCGCCGCCGAGTTCACCAACAGGTGGACCGCGCGCGCCGGTGTCGACCTGCCGGCCTTCCAGTCGCGGGCCATCCACCGCTACTACGCGGTGGACGAGAAGATCTGGGAGTTCGCGTGGTTGGCGCGGCGGCTGGCCCGGTTCGTGAACACCCGCCTGCTCGGCCGGCCCTACAACTACCTGCTCCCGGGCAAGGTCAAGCGCCGTTAGTCCTTCGCGTGGTCGGCGGCGTCGAACGCGTCCGCCCGCGACCCGGTGTCAGGTGCCGGTTCCGAGGAGAGCGAGTAGCTCTCGCCCCACACAAAACCACCATCGCTCGGGGTCGACGACTTCTTGGCGAGCCTCTTGCATCCGGGGAGTTGGCTCCCGTAGGCGAGATCCAGGAACTCGAGCTCTGCGAAGGACTGGAAGAACAGCATGGTGGGAACCAGGTGTGGAAGAGGTGTCGTGGCGGGATTGTCGCACCGGATGCCCTCGGTGGGGGAGGGTCGGCGGTCGACGTGGCCGAGGTGACCCTGTCCGCCCCCGCTTCGAACCAGACGAAGGGGGATCACGACCGTGGTCGCTCACCTGACTCGAGCGTGCATCGCTCGCGTTCACCCCCGACCTGGTCCTCCCAGAATGCCGCATCTGCGGGCCCGATGTCGTGCCGGGCGAAATCGCACCCACCGCATCGGTCCTTTGGCGCATTTGGCACCCGCCCCCACGGGGTTATGCGGTCGCCCGGTTCCACGTTGAAAAGGAGTCCTTATGCTCAACAAGATCGGAATCATTGGTGGCGGCTACATCGGCGGTGTGTTGGTCCAGGAGTGTGCCAGCCGCGGGATCGCTCGCAACATCGGGTTCGTCGACCCGGCCCCCTTCGTCAACCCGGACGATCCGCCCGAGCGCCAGGCGGTGCAGGCGAAGCAGTCAATCGCTGGGGGCAAGGCGCTCGACATCACCGAGGGGCTCCCGATCATCGGCGCCGACGTCAATCTCGTGGCCTCCAAGGACTACTCGGCCCTCGAGGGCGCCGAGCTGGTCATCAGCTCCGCTGGCGTACCGCGCAAGGCGCGTCCGGACGGCTCCTTCCCGAGCCGCGAAGAGCTCCTGACCACCAACCTGAAGATCACCAAGATGGTCGCCGCCGGCATCAAGCAGTACTGCCCGGACGCGATCGTCATCAACATCGCCAACCCGCTCGACGCGATCGTGTACACCCTCAACGCGGTGCTCGATCCGCCCAAGAACAAGCTCATGGGCATGGCGGGCGCGCTGGACTCGACCCGGTATCGCTCCTTCGTGGCAGAGGCGGCCAACGTCTCGGTCAAGGACGTCAGCGCGATGGTGCTGGGCGGCCACGGCCCCTCGATGGTGCCCGTGCGCAGCTCCTGCCGCATCGCCGGCATCCCCGTCAGCAAGTTCATCGATGACGACACGCTCCTGGCCCTCGAGACCCGCACCCGCAAGGCGGGCGGCGAGGTCGTCGGGCTGCTCGGCATCGGCTCCGCCTTCGTCTCGCCGGCCTGGGCGGCCCTGGAGATGGCCGAGGCGATCATCTTCGACAAGCGCAAGATCATCGCGGCGTCGGCCTACCTCACCGGCCAGTACGGCATCGAAGGTCTGTTCGTCGGCGTGCCCGTGATCCTCGGCAAGAACGGTATCGAGGAGATCCTCGAGATCGACCTGACCGAAGACGAGTTGGCGGCGCTCCAGAAGTCGGCCGCCGGGGTGCGGAAGACCAGCGACGAGGCCGGAGAGCTCCTCGCGAAGATGGACTGACCTCCTCTCCCATCCAACGCGTGCGGGCTGCCGTGGAGCAGCCTGCACCGTGATGCGGCCGACCTCGAATCTCGGGGTCGGCCGTTCTGCCTCGCAGTGACCCCCCTCGCGAGTTCGAGGGGTTCGAGTAGACTCCCGAGTCGGGGGTCCCATGGGCGAGCTGCTCGAGCAGATCTTCAAGCTGAAGGAGAACGGCACCACCCCCCGCCAGGAGCTCCGGGGGGGTGTCGTCACCTTCCTGACGATGTCCTACATCATCTTCGTACAGCCGGGCGTGCTGTCGATGTGCGGGATGGACTTCGGCGCCGTGATGGTCGCGACCTGTCTCTCGGCCGCGCTCGCCACCTTCGTCATGGCGTTCGGGGCCAACTACCCGGTCGCGCTCGCGCCCTGCATGGGGGAGAACTTCTT